>JABRVY010000001.1:0-8320 GCA_039961755.1 Acidobacteriota bacterium
TTTTCTCACCTCTCCCCTCACCCTTCCCTATCTCCCCACAGCTTCTCCACCCTCTCCTCCACATCCTTGTCCAGCGCCAACCCCAGGTCATTCCACCCCATACCCACGCCCTCCACCTCTTCCACACCCTCGACCTCTGCTACTCGAACAGGTACACTGTCTTTTCTTAGAAGACGTAGTTCGGAGGACTGCACCACCCATGGACCTGACCCTCAACCGGACCGTTCTCCTCGAAGAACTCTCTCTCATTCAGGGGGTAGTGGAGCGCCGCACCGCCATGCCCATTCTTGCCGATGTGCTGCTCTCCGCTCAGGGTGACCGCCTCACCCTGGCAGCCACCGATCTGGATATCACTCTGATCTCTTCCTGCCCGGCGGCGGTGCGGCGGGAGGGGCGAGCCACCATTCGCGGCAAGATGTTTTACGATCTCGTCCGCGCTTTACCGTCGGATTCGCTGGATCTGTCGGTCACCAATGAGCGGGTGGAGCTGCGGTCGGGCAGCTATGAGTCGAAACTGACTTCCCTCCGCCCGGAGGACTTTCCCACACTTCCAGAGATCCCGCAGGGGCAGGGCTTTGCCATTCCGCAGCAGCTCCTCCACCGGCTCATCGACCTCACCTTTTTCGCCGTCTCGCCGGAGGAGGGTCAGTTTCAGTTCAACGCCGCTCTCCTGAATGTCACCGACAGGGAAATCGACATGGTGGCCACCGACGGCCACCGCCTCGCCTTCGCCCGCGACACGCACCCGGGTGGAACTCCCCCTTTCAACCGTCAGCTCCTGCCGAGGAAGGTCCTGGCCCAGCTCCGCCGCATTCCTGAAAATGATGCGGAGCCCTTGTATCTCGCCCAGGGGGAAAACCACCTGGCGTTTCGATTCGGTGAGAGGGTGCTGCTGTCGCGGATGCTGGAGGCTCGCTTCCCGCAGTACGAACGGGTCCTCGTGCGGGACAACCCCCACCGTGCTGTCGCCCAGCGTCTGGATCTCTTGGCGGCTCTTCGCCGGGTGGGTCTTCTCACCTCCGAGCGCACCCGGGGCGTTCACCTGGCCTTTCAACGGGATACGATTTCTCTCACCTCCGTGGGATTTGATCTCGGCCAGGCCTCCGAAAAGCTGGCCTGTCAGTATTCCGGCCCGCCACTGACGATTCAGGTCAACGCCCAGTTCGTCATCGACTTCCTGGCGGCTGTCACCACCGACCAGATTCAGCTCCAGCTGCGGGACGAAGGTGGGGCCGTGGCCCTCGTGCCCTTCGGCAGCGGAGGCACGGTCGCGGACGCTCTCTACATCATCATGCCCATTCGCGTGTGACCTCGTGGGCCTGCGGGCGCTGGCGGTTCGCGGTTTTCGCAACCTCAAAGAGCAGGAGCTCACGTTTCCAAAAACCACCGTTGCGATACTGGGTGCCAACGGGGCGGGGAAGACGAGTCTGTTGGAAGCTGTGGCCGTAGTGGGAAATCTCGCCTCCTTTCGTCCTGGCTCACCCCTGTCCTGGGTTCAACACGGGACCGCTGGCTTCCAGCTCGCCGCCACCGTCGTCAGGGGAGAGGCGGAGCTCCCTCTCCTGGTTGTCGGCCGGGCCGGGCGACGGCTTCATCGTCAGCTTTTTCGCGGCGGCCGCCGCCTGACCGCAGCGGAATACCTGTCCCTCTTCCCGGTGGCGGCCTTTTCCCCGGCGGACCGCCTGCTTATCTGGGGAGGCCCGGAGGAGCGTCGCCGTTTCCTCGATCGCCTGTCGTTCTACCTTCGGCCGGAAACCTACCTGGTGCTGCAGAGCTACCGGCAGGCCCTGCGCCAGCGCAACGCCGGTCTTCAGCGAGGTGCCGCCGATCCCGAACTGGAGGCCTTCGAGCAGCAATTGGCGGTGCTGGGAAGCCGCCTCCTCGAGCTTCGCCTGGCCGCCCTGGCGCCGCTCGAACATGCGCTGGTGGAAGAATTAGATGCCCTCGAATGGCCACTGTCTCGACCCATTTTGCGCTATAATGATACCGATGCAGCCAGCCCCGGCAGTTCCGCCGAAGTGGCAGGACGGCTGCGGCTGGCGCTGGCTCGCTCGCGCCGGCGAGAGCGCGCTCGGGCGCATACCCTTGTCGGGCCCCACCGACACGATCTCGAGCTCGTGCTGGCGGGGGTACCGGTCAGAGAGGTGGTTTCAGCTGGTCAGGGAAAGCTCCTGGCCACGGCGTTGAAGCTGGCCGCCATGGCGGTGCTGGGGAGGATACGCAAGTACATGCCGCTGGTGGTTTTTGACGATGTCGATGCAGAGCTCGACGGCCGCGCCCTGGCCTGTGTGCTGCGCCGCCTCGGCGGGCATGGCCAGGTGCTCGTCTCCTCGGCGCATGAAGCAATGATTCTTCCCTACCTGAAGGATGCGGTGGTGTGGCAGATCAGCGACGGGGTGGTCCACGGCTGACTGCCTGGAGGAACAAGTTCTTGACTGATACTCAGTACACAGCGGCCGATATCAAGCTGCTCAAGGGTCCCGAGGCGGTCCGCAAACGTCCCGGGATGTACATCGGCGATACCGACGATATTTCCGGTCTCCATCACATGGCCTGGGAAGTCGTTGACAACGCCATCGACGAGGCGCAGGCGGGCTACGCCACTCGTATCATTGTCCGCCTGCACGCCGATAACTCGGTGAGCGTCGAGGACAACGGCCGCGGAATTCCGGTTGATACACACGAGGAGACCGGCCGCTCGGCGGCCGAAGTCATCATGTGCGAGCTGCACGCCGGCGGCAAGTTCGACAACAAGTCGTACCGGGTTTCCGGCGGCCTCCACGGCGTGGGCGTTTCCGTGGTCAATTTCTTGTCGGAATGGCTGCGCCTGGAGATTCGCCGGGACGGCGGCGTGTGGGAGCAGGAGTACCGCCGGGGAGTGCCCGTGGCTCCCCTTCAGCGGGTAGGCACCGCCAAGCGCACCGGCACGGTGGTGACCTTCAAGCCGGACCACGAGATCTTTTCGGTGCTGGAGTTCCACCACGATCTCATGGTCCAGCGGCTACGCGAGCTGGCGTTCCTCAACCCGGGGGTGGAGATCCGCTTCATCGATGAACGGCGGGGACAGGAGCACCAGTTTCTCTCCCGAGGCGGGATCGCCGAGTTTGTCTCCTACCTGAACCGCTCCAAGACCACCCTGCACCCCAGGCCGATCACCATTACCGAGCGCAACGCCGACGGCGAGGAGGTAGATATCGCCCTGCAGTGGCACGACGGCTACACCGAGAACGTCCTGCCCTTCACCAACACGGTGTTCAACTCCGATGGCGGCACGCACCTCTCCGGGTTTCGCGCCGCCCTGACGCGGACCATCAACTCCTACGCCCAGGCCAACAACCTCCTCAAGAATCTTCCCGAGGGGCTGTCCGGCGAGGACGTCCGCGAGGGGTTGACGGCGGTGTTGAGCCTGCGCATCCGTGACCCCAAGTTCTCCTCCCAGACCAAGGACAAGCTGGTTTCCTCCCACGCCAAGGGGTGGGTGGAGTCGGTCCTCTCCAGCCGTCTTGGGGAGTTCTTCGAAGAAAATCCACCGATTGCTCGCCGCATCATCGGCAAGTGCGTGGAGGCGGCCCGCGCCCGCGAGGCGGCCCGCCGGGCGCGGGAGTTGACCCGCCGCAAGGGAGCCCTGGAGAGCTCGTCCTTGCCCGGCAAGCTGGCCGATTGCCAGGAGAAGGACCCGGCGTTGTCGGAACTGTTCCTGGTGGAGGGCGACTCCGCCGGCGGTTCCGCCAAACAGGGCCGCGACCGCCGCTTCCAGGCCATCCTGCCGCTGCGGGGCAAGATCCTCAACGTCGAGAAGGCGCGCTTCGACAAGATGCTGGCCAACCAGGAGGTGCGCACGGTCATCCAGTGTCTGGGGACGGGCATTGGGACCGAGGATTTTGATCTCGCC
The DNA here is from genome assembly GCA_039961755.1 of Acidobacteriota bacterium. GTDB lineage: Bacteria > Acidobacteriota > Thermoanaerobaculia > Thermoanaerobaculales > Thermoanaerobaculaceae > CALEVZ01. The sequence continues at coordinate 3,893 of JABRVY010000001.1, forward strand.
AAGCTGCGCTACCACAAGATCATCATCATGACCGACGCGGACGTGGATGGCGCCCATATCCGCACCCTGCTGCTTACCTTCTTCTTCCGGCACTTTCGCCCGATCATCGAGAAGGGTTTTCTCTACATCGCCCAGCCGCCCCTGTACAAGGTCGCGGTCAAGAAGGAAGAGCGCTACCTCAAGGACGATCTCGACCTCTCGGCGTTTCTCCTGGAGCGCCTGTCGGAAACCGCCGTGATCACCCTGTCCTCATCTGGTAAAGAACTCAGGGGAAGGGACCTCCGCGACACCCTCCGGCGCCTGGAGCGCCGCATCGAACACCTGGACCGCCTGGAACAGCGCGGCTGGCCCAAGGACCTCGTGAAGACCCTGCTTCGCCTGGGGGTGACGCGCCGCCAGGATGTGGCCAGTGAGGCGGCGATGCAATCACTGGCCGAGGAGCTGACCCTGGAGGGATGGGAGGTGGGAACCCTGACCCGGGACGAGGAGCACGACACCCTCATGCTGGCGGTCACGCAAGCGCGCAACGGTCGTCGCCGGCAGGTGGAGGTGGGGTATCCACTGCTGCGCACCTACGAGTACACCCAGCTGGTGGAGCTGCAGAAGACCCTCGGTGAGTTCGACCACCCGCCCTTTCACTTCGCGCTGGAAGGGACTGCCGAAACCGTGGGTTCGCCTGAGGAACTGGTGGACACGGTGTACCGCGCTGCCCGCCAGGGCCTGGCCATCCAGCGCTACAAGGGATTGGGTGAAATGAATCCGGACCAGCTGTGGAGCACCACCATGAATCCCGACACCCGCCGCCTGCTGCAGGTACGCGTCGAGGACGCCGCCGAAGCCGACGAGCTGTTCTCCATTCTCATGGGCGATGCGGTGGAGCCACGCCGGGCGTTCATCGAGCACAACGCCCTCGAGGTGGTGAACCTCGATGTGTAAGCGGGTGCCAAGAACATGAGCGACATCCTCTTTTCTCGGGAAGAACGCATCCCCATCGCCATCGAACAGGAGCTCAAGCGCTCGTACCTCGACTACGCCATGAGCGTCATCATTGGCCGGGCGCTCCCGGACGTCCGCGATGGCCTCAAGCCGGTGCACCGCCGCATCCTTTACGGCATGTGGGAGCAGGGCAACACGGCTGGCAAGCCCTACAAGAAGTCAGCCCGCATCGTCGGCGATGTGATGGGCAAGTACCACCCCCACGGCGATGCGGCGCTGTACGACACTCTGGTGCGCATGGCGCAGACCTTCTCCATGAGCCACGTCCTGGTGGATGGGCAGGGGAACTTTGGCTCCATCGACGGCGACAGCCCCGCGGCCATGCGCTACACCGAAGTTCGCCTGTCGCGCCTGGCCGAGGAGCTGCTGGGGGATGACCTGGCCAAGGACACGGTGGAGTGGCAGGACAACTACGATGGCTCCTTGCAGGAGCCCACCGTCCTGCCCGCCAGCTTCCCCAACCTGCTGGTCAACGGCTCTTCGGGTATTGCGGTGGGCATGGCCACCAACATCCCGCCCCACAACCTGGCCGAGGTGATCGACGCCGCCATTGCCCTGGCGCGCAAGCCGGAGCTGTCCGTGGAGGAGCTCTTACCTCTCCTTCCTGGACCAGACTTTCCCACCGCCGCCATCATCCGCGGGACGACGGGCATCCGTCAGGCCTACACCACCGGGCACGGCAGCGTCCAGATGCAGGCTCGCGCCCGCATCGAACACGCCCGAAAGGGGGAGAAGGTCTCCATCATCATCAGTGAACTGCCCTACCAGGTCAACAAGGCGCGCCTGGTGGAGCGCATCGCCGAGCTGGTGCACGAGAAACAGATCGAGGGGATCGCCGATCTGCGCGACGAGTCGGATCGGGAAGGTATTCGCGTCGTCGTCGAGCTCAAGCGCGACGCCGTGCCCCAGGTGGTGCTGAACCAGCTCTACAAGCTCACCCCGATGCAGTCGTCGTTCGGGATCACCTTTCTGGCCATCGTCGACCACCAGCCGCGCCTTTTGAACCTCAAGCAAATCCTGGAGCACTTCCTCGACCACCGCAAGGAAGTGGTCACCCGGCGCACCCGCTTCGAACTGGCGAAAGCCCAGGAACGCGCCCATGTCCTGGAGGGACTGGTGATCGCCCTGGACCACCTGGATGCGGTGATCGCCACCATCCGCGCCGCCGCCGATCCGGCCCGGGCGCGGCTGGACCTGATGAACTTCTTCGGCCTTTCGGAGCGCCAGGCGCAGGCCATCCTGGAGATGCGCCTGCAACGCTTGACCGCCCTGGAGCGGGAGAAGATCGTGGCCGAGCACCGCGAGGTGCTGGCCCTCATCGAGCGCCTGAAAGCCATCCTGGCCTCCGAGGCGCTGGTGGTGGACATCATTGTCGGCGAGCTCGAGGAGGTGAAGAGGAAGTTTGGCATCCCCCGGCGCACCGAAATCCTGCCCGAGGAGTCGGAGCTGTCAGTGGAGGATCTCATCGTCGAGGAGGATGTGGTGGTCACCGTCACCCGCGCCGGCTACATCAAGCGCACGCCGGTCTCCACCTACCGCGCCCAGCGGCGCGGCGGACGGGGGCGGCGGGGCGCGGCGGCGCGGGACGAGGACCCGGTGGAGCACCTGTTCGTGGCCTCGACCCACGACTACCTCCTAGTGTTCACCTCGGTGGGGAAGGTGTACTGGGTGAAGGTGCACGAGGTGCCGGAGGCAGGCCCGGCGGCCCGCGGCAAGGCGGTGGTGAACCTGCTGCCGGTGAGCCAGGGCGAGAGGGTGGCGGCCCTGGTGGCGGTCAAGGAGTTCGACCCCCGCTACTTCCTGCTCTTCGCCACCCGTCGCGGCAAGGTCAAGCGCACCGACCTGGCGTCGTACTCCAACCCGCGCTCCAGCGGCATCATTGCCCTGGCGCTGGAGGAAGGGGACGATCTCCTCGACGTCCGTCTGACCGACGGCAACACCCACGTCTTCCTGGGCACCCACCTGGGCATGGGCATTCGCTTTGAAGAGAAGGAAATCCGCCCCATGGGTCGGGTCGCCGCGGGGGTGCGGGGGATCCACCTGCGGGAGGGGGACTTCGTGGAAGTCATGGCGGTCTTTCCGGCGGACAACGCCGGGGACATCCTGGTGGTGGCCGAGCGCGGCTTCGGCAAGCGCACGCCGGTGAGTGAGTTCCGCCTGCAGGGAAGGGGCGGCTACGGGGTCACCCTGATGCGCGTCACGCCGCGCACCGGCAACGTCGCCGGCATGCGCCACGTGGAAGGGGACGAGGACGTCCTGCTGGTCACCGCCAAGGGGATGATGATTCGCACCGCGGCGGCGGGGGTGCGGCGCATTGGCCGCGCCACCCAGGGGGTCAAGCTCATGGACCTGGAGGCGGACGACCAGGTGGTGGCGCTGGCGAAGCTCGCCGAGCGGGACGACAACGGCGAGGAGGAAAGCGGGCCCCCCCTCTTCTGAGGCGATCTGTCCCCGACAATGGCTGTGCCATTTTTGACAAATGGCCCAGCTTGCGCCATAGTGCGGCCGTGGACGAGACCTTCGCATCGCTGGCACGGCGCACCGCCACGGAGGTGTCCACCCGCCCGCTGTACGTCCGCCTGGCGGAGCAGCTGGAGCGACGGCTGCTCCTCAGCGGTGCGGCGGCTCTGCCGTCAGCCCGCAGCCTGGCGGCGGCCAGCGGCATCAACCGCGCCACCGTCACCGCCGCCTACCGAGAGCTGGCCCGCCGCCGCCTGATCGAGCTGAAGGTGGGCCGCCCCGGAAGGCAGCAGCGCCGGGCGGCGGTCGCCGAGGCGGCGAACGAACCGCCCCACGGCGCCCTGGATCTGGCCCGCTACGCCCCGGACCGGGAACTGCTCCCCGCCGGAGAGGTCTTCACCTGGCTGGGACTGGGCGGGGCCGAGGGGGAAGGGCTCACCCAGTACGGCAGCGCCGAGGGCTACCTGCCGCTGCGCAGCTGGCTGGCGGAACGCCTCGGCCGGCTGGGGGTGCGGGTCAAGCCCGGGGAGATTGTCCTCACCTCCGGAGTCCAGCACGGTCTCGACCTGCTCCTGCGCGCCTTCACCCGCGCCGGCGATACCCTTGCCGTCGAGGACCCCACCTACCCGGGGCTTCCGCCCCTGCTGGCGGCCCACCACCTGCGACCGGTGGGGGTGCCGGCCGCGCTCGCGCCGGCCAATCCGGAGGAGGTGTGTCGGGCGGTGCGCGATGCCGGGGCGCGTCTGGCGGTGATCACCCCCACGCTTCACAACCCCACCGGTCTGGTCATGGATCTGGCTGCCCGCGAGCGGTTGCTGGCCGGCATGGCGGGGGGCGAGGCGTTGCTGGTGGAGGAATTCTTCGACCCTGACCTGGTGGGGGAGGGGGAGGTACCGCCACCCCTGGGCGCCCTTTCCCGCCAGGTGGTGACGGTGGGGTCCTTCTCCAAGTCGCTGTTTCCGGGGCTGCGGG
>JABRVY010000002.1:0-1396 GCA_039961755.1 Acidobacteriota bacterium
GCCTCGGTGAAGGTGATGGCCAGCACCCCCTTCAAGGTGGCGGCCGCCACCTCCTCCGGGGAGGCGCCGGGGCGGTCGGCGGCCGCCCGCTCCCACCCCGGCCCCAGCGACCAGGCCAGCACCCGCGCGGTCAACGCCGCGGTCTTGCCGGTGCCGGCACCCGCCTCCAGCACCAGCGGCCGCACGAACTCCTCCTGGGCCCGCCGGCGGGCCAGGGCATCCCGGGCCGCCTCGCTCATCCGTCCTCCATGGCAGAGAGGCCGGCGGGCAGGATCCACCCTCCCGCCAGCGCCATCGCCACGGGATCGCCGAGGGCCCCGGCGCGCCGCCGGGCGACCAGCTCACCGGCCGCCAGCGCGAGGCGACGGCGCAGGCCGGAATCCCCTCGCCAGCACCCCTCCCGCACCGGACACCAGAGGCACGCCCGGGGTTCCTGGCCGTCCCGGGCCGACTCCAGACGGGGGAACAGCGTCCCCGTCGCCCAGAGATCCGCCAGCGCGGCCAGCACCCGGGCGAGGGGTTGGCGGCACTCGGCGGCGCCCACCGCCACCTCCCGTATCCCCTGCCCACCCTCTTCGGGCCGCAGGTACAGCAGCCTCCCCACCCCTCCCGACGCCGCCGCATACACCGCCGCCTGCAGCTGCTCCCCCCGCTGGACAGCCTTCAGGTAGGCCCTGGTCACGGACGACGAGTTCGCCTGGTCAAAGGGGTTGCGCCCGGTCTTGAAGTCGGTGAGACGGGGACCCGTCGGGGTTGCCTCCTCAAGGTCGGCGCGGAAGCGGACCCGCAGCTCCCTGCCGTCGGCGGAGTGATCGAGTTCCCCCTCGCGTTCCACTCCCACCACCGCGACGGGCTCATCGGTGGGCCACAGCAGCTGGTGGGCGACCCGCAGCAGCTCCGCAAGGCGAGGGACCGCCAGGGTGGCCGCCTCTCGGGTGAGGCCCTCCTCCCTGGCCACCGCGGCGGCCGCCTCCAGCGCCGCCGCACCCAGCTGGCCCTCGGTCGGTGGCGGCACCGAGCTGCCGCCCGCTTTCCCCTCTTCTGCTCCCAGGAGCAACGCCAGCGCCCGGTGCAGGGCGGTGCCCAGCAGGCCGGCGTGTAGTTCCCCCACCTCCGCCTCGGGATCCAACGGTGGCTCCAGGCGCAGCACCCGGGTGAGGAAGGTCTGCCAGGGACAGCGCGCCAGACCCTCCAACCACGAGACGCTCAGCGACTCCGCCGAGGTCGGTCGGCAGCCCACCAACCCCAGGTAGGGACCCAGGCTATCGAGCGGCCCCCGGTCCCGGGCCTCCTCCCAGGACAGGTCCTGCTCGCCCACGACCGCCAGCCGGGCCGGCGCGATCGCCTCGCTCCCCCCCGGCCCCAGCCGTTGCCACAACCCCAGCAGAGCGGGACC
>JABRVY010000003.1:0-8833 GCA_039961755.1 Acidobacteriota bacterium
GTCCAGCAGGGGACTGCCCGCCGCGGGGGTGAGGTCCCCCCCGGTCAGGTTCACGAAGCCGGGGTCGGCACCGGAGAGGGTCCCGGTCCACTGGGTGGGGACGTTGAGGGCGCCGCTGCGCACCCAGTTGTTGGCCCCGGCGATCAGCTCGACCCCGGTGGACCACACCGCCTCGGCGGTGCGCAGGATGTTCACCACCCCATCGGTGCGGTGGAAGACGTTGTTGGACATCTCGATGGACTCGATCCCCTCGAAGATGCGAAAGACCGCCGAGGAGCCGGCCAGGATGGTGTTGTTGACGAAGCGGTAGCGCCCGTTGGTCTGACCCGTTCCGTCCCCCCCCACCCGGGTGACATAAAAGCTGTTGCGCTTGAAGAGCACGTTGCCCACCACGTCCGAGTCCTCGCGGGCCAGGTTGGGGTCGGCGCCGTCGGGCCCGATGAGCTCCAGTTCGTGGTAGACGGCCCCCTCGATCCAGTTGTAGTAGATCTCGTTGCGTTCGGCACGGGACTTCACGTTGTTGCCGCCGGTGCCGTCGTGGATGAAACAAAACTGCATGCGGAACACCGAGCCGGGGCGGTTGGCCTCGTCCGTGGCCATGTACACCTGGTGGCGGGTGGTGCCCGAGCCGCAGTGGTGGATCTCGCAGTACTCCAGGGAGAGGGAGCCCGACCCCTCGTCCGCCCCCAGCACCCCGTGGGCCGGGCAGTGGTGAATGTGCAGGTCCCGGGCGGTGAGGTGGGCCGCCTGGTGGTACAGGCAGCGGAAGCTGCCGCCGGTGATCTCGAACCCCTCGAAGATGTAGTGGTCGGCCCCCGGGCCGGTGTAGGGCCAGGGGGTGGAGAAGGTCACCGTGTTGGTCCCCCCCGACAGCAGCGGCCGCTGCCCGTTGACCCGGATCCCCCGCACGGTGATGGGCTGGGCCGCCGTGCCCGGGCGGGTGAAGACGATGTCGCCGGGGTAGGTGGCGTTGCCGTCCACCTCCACCAGGTCGCCGGGGTTGAGCAGCGGCGCCACCTGCTGCAGGGTGGTGTAGGTCCGCCCGGGACCCACCTGGAACACGGCGGCACTCGCTGGCGTGGCCGCCACGCCCAGCAGCAGCGCCGCCGTCACGAATGTGCCCAGTCGGGCCTTGCTCGAGGACATCTTCTTCGTTCGAAAGCCCCATTGACTCTAGCAGGGGCTTGCCGACAGCGGGGTGATGGCGGTCACCGAGGCGAGTCTCTGCTAGGATGCCGCGGGGGTGAGGATGCGGGGACGCCGGACCCTGATCGCCGCTTCGCTGTCCTTCAGCGCCGTGCTGGGGGTGGCGCTGGGGTTGGGTCTGTACACCTTCGTCTATGCCCGGGGCGCCTCATACCTCACCAACGATCCGGCGGCCTGCGCCAACTGCCACGTCATGGCCGAGCACTACGCCGCCTGGATGAAGTCCTCCCATCGCCACGTCGCGGTGTGCAACGACTGCCACACCCCCCACGCCCCCTTGCCCAAGTACACCACCAAGGCCTCGAACGGCTTCTGGCACTCCTTTGCCTTCACCTCGGGGGAGTTTCCCGACCCCCTGCGCATCAAAGACTCCAACCGTCGCGTCACCGAGGCCGCCTGCCGCCGCTGCCATGGCGCCGTCGTCGCCGCCATGGACACCGGCCATGCCGGCGCCCGCACCGTTGCCTGCCTGCGCTGCCACAGCCGCGTGGGACACCTTTGAGATCAGATGAGGAGGGCTCCATGACCTCACCCAGCACCCCACCCCCGCCCCGCCGCCTGGCGCGGCTGCTGCTCATTGCCACCGCCGTGGTGGCGGTGGTGGCCGCCGGTGTGGCGGCGCTGTTGATCAACATCCTGGAGCGCAAGCAGGAGGCCAGGAACCCCTTCTTTCGGGTGGTGGAGATCGATGACCGCACCGAGGACCCCGCCGTGTGGGGGCGCAATTTCCCGCAACAGTACGACCTCTATCGTCGCACGGTCGACCAGGTGCGCACCCGCTTCGGGGGCAGCGAGGCGGTGCCCCGCACCCCCTCCGACGTGGACCCCCGCTCGGTGGTGGCTCGCTCCAAGGTGGAGGCCGACCCCCGCCTCGCCACCATGTGGGCCGGCTACCCCTTCGCGGTGGACTACCGGGAAGCCCGCGGTCATGCCTACATGCTGGAAGACCAAACGTTTACCGAGCGCCAGCGGGTGGTCAAGCAGCCCGGCACCTGCCTCAATTGCCACGCCTCCACCTACGTGGCCTACCAGACTCTGGGGGAGGGCGACATCGTCCGCGGTTTCGAGCGCCTGAACGCCTTGCCCTGGGCGGAGGCCAAGGAGTACGTGCGCCATCCCGTCTCCTGCATCGACTGCCATGACCCCGCCTCCATGCAGCTGCGCATCACCCGGCCGGCCTTCATGGAGGGAATCCGGGCCTTGAAGGCCGCCCAGGGGGTGGCCGACTACGACGTCAACCGCGACGCCACCCGCCAGGAGATGCGCTCCTTCGTGTGCGGCCAGTGCCACGTGGAGTACTACTTCAAGGGGACGGAAAAGCGCCTCGTCTACCCCTGGGCCAGGGGCCACAAGATCGAGGACATGCTGGCCTACTACGACGACATTGACTTCGCCGACTGGACCCACGCCGAAACCGGGGCGCGGGTTTTGAAGGCCCAGCACCCCGAGTTCGAGCTGTGGCGGCAGGGCATCCACGCCCGCGCCGGGGTGGCCTGCGCCGACTGCCACATGCCCTACCAGCGGGTGGGGGCGTTCAAGATCTCCGACCACCACGTGCGCTCGCCCCTGCTCAACATCAACCGGGCCTGCCAGACCTGCCACAACGTCCCGGAGGAGGAGCTCAAGGAGCGGGCCGAGGAAATCCAGCACCGCATCCACGACCTGCGGGACCGGGCTCTCGATGCCCTGGTGGATCTCATCCACGACCTGGCCGCCGCCCGCGCCGCTGGCATGAGCGACGAGGCTCTCGCCCCGGCCCGGCGGCTGCAGCGCCATGCCCAGTTCCGGGTGGATTACGTGGAGTCCGAGAACTCCACCGGCTTCCACGCCCCCCAGGAGGCGGCCCGCATCGTCGCCGAGGCCATCGACCTGGCCCGCCAGGGGCAGCTCGCCCTGCGGGAGGCCGGCTTCCGCCGCCCCTGACACCCACGGCGGTACCAGGTATAGCTTTGTTGGCGATTTCGCGGGCGCCGTGCCCGCCCCGGCACCCCTGTCCGGGCCCGTGACGGTGCCCGTGCCCGTGGCGGTGTCCGTGCCCGTGCCCGTGCCCGTGTCCGTGCCCGTGCCCGTGGCCGTGTCAGTGACCGTGGCCGTGCCCGTGTCCGTGTCGGTGCCCGTGTCCGTGTCGGTGTCGGTGCCCATGACTGTGGCCGTTGCTGTCGCGTCGCGTTGCCCTTGCGTGTTGGGCCGGTGGGGGGACCACGAGCGCGAATTCAGCCGCTCGCCCACAGGTTCGAGAGCACTTCCGTTTGCTCCAGCACCGTCTCGGTCGCCTCCTCCCGCCTGTCCGGGGGGTAGCCGTGCTTGCGCAGGACGCGCTTGACCAGCACCCGCAGGTGCGCCCGCACGCTCTCGCGCAGGGTCCAGTCGATGGTGACGTTGTGGCGGGAGCCGGTCTGGGAAAACTGGGCAGGTCGATAAGTGCTGATGCCATCGGTAGACTTGGCGCAGGAGCGCTTGGAGATGGCGATGAGACGATCGCGACGGAACCATTCGGGACAATTCAAGGCCAAGGTGGCGCTGGCGGCGCTGGGGGGCGAGAAGACGCTGGCGGAGCTGGCCGAGCAGTTTGACGTGCACCCGACCCAGATCACCCAATGGAAGCAGCAGGCTGTTGAGAATATGGCGGAGGTTTTCGACCGGGGTGCTGGCGGCTCGGTTTCGGATGCTGAGCTGAAGGAGTTGCACGCGAAGATTGGGCAATTGACCCTGGAGAACGATTTTTTCGGACGCGCGTTCAGCAAAGCCCGAGGGCTGAACGCACAACGACGATTGAGCCTGGGCACAGGGTGAGTCTGAGCCGCCAGTGTGAGCTGCTTACGCTGGCGCGTTCGTCGGTGTACTACCGCCTGACTGCTCCGCCGGAAGAAGAGCTTCGGCTGATGCGGGACCTGGATGAACTGCACCTGGAGCACCCGTGGATGGGTTCGCGCAGTCTCCGGGATCAACTGGGTCGGCGAGGCGTTCCCGTTGGCCGAGACCGGGTGCGCCGGCTGATGCGCAAGATCGGCATCCGGGCGGTGTAGCGGGCCCCAAGAACAACGATTCCCGCCCAGGGGCACAGGATCTACCCGTATCTCTTGAGCGGGCTGAATATTGACCGACCCAACCAGGTTTGGGCGGCGGATATCACGTACATCCCCATGGCTCGTGGCTTTGTGTATCTGGTCGCGATTATGGACTGGCACTCGCGTCGAGTGCTGAGTTGGCGGTTGTCGAACACCCTGACCCCGGACTTTTGTGTCGAGGCTTGTGAGGACGCCCTTGCCCGGCATGGTTCGCCGGAAATCTTCAACTCGGACCAGGGCAGTCAGTTCACCAGCGAGGACTTCACGAGCGTACTCAAGGCCGCTGGTGCGAAGATCAGCATGGACGGCAGGGGGCGATGGATCGACAACGTCTCTATCGAGCGCTTGTGGCGCTCGGCCAAGTGCGAGGAGGTGTATCTGCGGGCCCACGACAGCGTGACGACGCCAGGAGCGAGCCTCGGCCGATACTTCACCCTACAACAGTCGAAGAACCCATCAGACCCTCGCCGGCCGTACCCCTGATAAGGTCTTCTTCAAGAACGGCGGGCTGAGGGAAGCAGCCTGATATCCGACCCCTGATGGCTACCACTTATCTTCCCCGAAATGCTGTCCAGTTATCCCAGACCACTGCACTCTTACGGGGATGGGTACGTCGTGGAAGTTCTCGGTGAGCTGCCGACGACAGTGCTAAACCCACTTACCCGCCATAGCCCAGCTCCTCAAGTGTCTGGCGAAGCTCGGCAGTCCATTCTTTCGATCGCGATCCCTTCTCGTAGACCACCAACTCGGTATGGTCGGGGTCGCCAATCCGAAGGAACAAGCCGAGTTTGTATCGGTACTCTGCGGCGCTTGTGAACGACCTCAGTTTTTCTTCGTCCTTAGTCTCTTCTCTTCCGCTAGCCTTCTTGATTTCGAGGACAATCAAGTTTTGGGACGAACGCCGCCGATGAATAATGATGTCCGGGAACACGGTCTTTGCCTCCGTGTCGTTTGCTTCGACCTGCCATGGAGTGATATCGAGGCGCTTGATGGCATGGTCGCGGCGGTTGTATTCGCAGTCTACATGCCAGTAAGGGAATTCGCGCTGGAGATGCTCTGCCAGCTTGTGGCTGATGGAGCGCTCGGAGGCGTCTATGTCCAGTAGTTCCTGATCGTGCTTGTACAGCGCGACGATGGCGGCGATGACCCGCTTCTTGCAATCGCCGAGGGAAGGGTGACCAGGTGCATACGGCATGATCCGACTCCTAGTTTTCCAGTTGGCTCAGTTCTAATTTCAGTTCGTCGGCGGGAAACAAGTTGCCGAAATAATCGGCGGCGGGCATGCCCGGCGCGATGTCGGGGCCGTGGGCGATCCGCCAGCCAATGGCTTCCAGCCAGGCGAGGGCGGCGGATTCGACGGTTGATTCGGCCAGGTGAACCATGGTTCATGCCTTGTAGGGGCAGACCCGCGTGTCTGCGCGCATGATTCCAGCATGTTCGGATTTTCCCGGTCAAAAGCCCATTGGAATGGATTGTTTTGGATATATTCGCGGATGCGGTGCAGCGACCCTTCGTTTCGAATGATGTGTTCGTAAAAATTGCGTTGCCACACGGCGACGCCGCGGGTGTTGCGCATTTCATTGATACGCCGCGATGAAAATGTTTTGAATGCACGGACGATTTCCGACAACCCGTGTTTCGTTGTAGGGGCGGGTTTGAAACCCGCCCCTACAATGACGATAATTCCATGAACGTGATTTGGCATGACAACAAACGCCTCCAATTGCACATGCGGATAATGGTTCGGGATTTCATGCCACACGGTTTCCACAACACGCCCTTCACGGTTCAATCGCATTTGGCCGTCCACCACATCGCCAAACAAACACACCCGATCCTGCGTGCAAATCGTGACGAAATACGCGCCGGCTTGCTTGTAGTCGTAACCCTTAAGACGAATACTGCGGCTCTTGGAGCTGAGGCGGGTTCCAAACCCAACCGCACGGAACCCGCCCGTACGATTGTCCTTCATGGCCCTCTCTCCTTCAAGAACCGCCCCGCGTCCTTCACCCGAATCTCGCCGGAGTGGGCTGCTAGGCCGGGCTGTAGGGGCAGCGCATGCGTCGCCCCTACGTGGCCGACGGTGGCACCGCCCGGTGGAGCGCCGCCGGTGGTTCTGACCCTCGCCATGGTCCCCCTCCCGCTTAACCGGTGCGGCCTGGCACCGCCAGTTCCCGCCGGCCAGTGCCCCATGGGCCGCCCGACCAGCCCTCGCCTAACAGGCCTTTGCGGCCCTGGTAGCGGTGCCATGACAGCAAAACCGGCGCCAGGCTGCAAGTCCACTGGTGGGCGGTGCCTGGCGGCTCGCCCGGCGGTTCCGGGGGCGGTGACGGAGACGGCCGACGGCAAAGGCGCCCGAGGGAACATGGACCCGCCGTCGGGTGCCGTTCCTCTGGGCGTGGCCGCGGCGGTGGGAGCAGCGTGGCACGCGGAAGGCAGCGGCCCGGCAGAAAAGCGCGTCTTGCCGGTGGGCCTCCTCCGGGGGGCGTGCCTGCCCCGTGCGCGGGCCTCAGTCCCAGATGCCCAGCTCGGCCTTGACCTCGTCGGAGGCGTCGGTGCGGGGGTCCCAGGGGGGGTTCCACACCAGCTTGACGGCGGCCTCGGCCACCCCGGGCAGGAAGCGGGCGGTCTGTTCCACGGCGGCGACGATCTCTGGCCCCTCGGGGCAGAAGGGGGAGGTGAGGGTCATGGTGACCTCCACGGTGGCGCCGGACTCCCCGGGGGTGACGGCGATGTCGCGGATGAGCCCGAGATCCACGATGGAGATGCCGATTTCGGGGTCGGTGACGGGGCGCAGGCGCTCCCGCACCGCCTCGGGGGTGAGCTCGCTCATGGGGTGACCTCCTCGGTGCTGGTGACGGCGGGGGCCGCCCCGGCGCGGTGGGCGGCCAGGGCGTCCCGCAGGGTCATCCAGGGCAGCAGGGCGCACTTGACCCGCACCGGGAAGCGCTGCACCCCCTCCAGCAGCTCGGCGTCCCCCAGGTCGAGCCCCGGCGCGAGAGGCTCGCCGTGCATCATGCGCCGGAAGGCCTCGGCGGCCTCCTCGGCCTGGGCGGTGCTGCGGCCGGGTAGCAGCTCCGCCATGATGGAGCCGGAGGCAGTGCAGATGGCGCAGCCGTGGCCGGTCACCCGGGCCGCCTCGATGTGCCCGTCGGCGAGCGCCAGGGCAACGTCGATCTCGTCCCCGCACAGCGGGTTGTGGCCGTGGGCGGTGACGTCCACGCGGGACAGGGGGGCGCGGCCGCGGGGGCGGCGGTAGTGGTCCAGGATGACCTCCCGGTAGAGCTCGTCGAGGGGCACGAAGCCCCTGTCCTGGCTCACGCCGCACCTCCGGTGGGCAGGCCGAAGTAGCGGCGGGCCGCCCGCAGGCCCTCCACCAGGGCGTCCACGTCCTCGCTGGTGGTGTAGACGCCGAAGGAGGCCCGGGCGGTGGCGGGCACCCCCAGGCGGCGCATCAGCGGCTGTGCGCAGTGGTGCCCCGCCCGCACGGCAATGCCCCGGGAGTCCAGGATCTGCGCCAGGTCGTGGGGGTGCAGCTGGGGGTCGTAGAAGGAGATGAGCCCGGTGCGCCGGCAGGGGTCGGCGGGGCCGTGGAGCTGCAGCCACCCCAGGGCCGTCAGGCGCTCCCAGGCGTAGCCGGTGAGGGCCACCTCGTGCGCCCGCACGGCTGCCATGCCCACCTCCTCCAGCAGGTTTAGGGCGGCGGGGAAGGCGGCGGCGTCGGCGATGTCGGGGGTGCCGGCCTCGAAGCGGTAGGGCACCTCGTTCCAGGTGGCCCGGTCCAGGTGCACCTCGCGGATCATCTCCCCGCCCCCCTGCACCGGCTCCAGCTCCTCCAGGAGCTCCGGGGCGGCCACCAGGAACCCCACCCCGGTGGGGCCGTAGGCCTTGTGGGCGGAGAAGGCCAAGAAGTCCGCCCCCAGGGCGCGCAGGTTCACCGGCATGTGGGGGACGGACTGGGCGGCGTCCACGGCCACCCGGGCCCCCACGGCGTGGGCGGCGGCGGCGATCTCCGCCACCGGGTTGATGGTGCCCAGCACGTTGGAGGCGTGGGTGAGGGCCACCAGGCGGGTGCGGCGGGAGAGCAGTCGCGGCAGGGCCTCGAGGTCCAGCTCGCCGTCCTCCCGCAGGGGCAGGTGCCTGAGGGTCACCCCCCGCCGGCGCGCCAGCATGATCCAGGGGACCAGGTTGGAGTGGTGCTCCATCTCGGTGAGGAGGATCTCGTCCCCCTCCCGCAGGTGGTGCTCCCACCCCCGGGCCAGCAGGTTGAGGGCCTCGGTGGTGGAGCGCAGGATCACCACCCCGCGGGGGGAAGGGGCGTTGAGGAAGGCGGCCACCCGGGCGCGGCAGGCCTCGTAGGCCTCGGTGGCCTCCTCCCCCAGGGTGTGGACGCCGCGGTGGACGTTGGCGTTGCTGTGGGTGTAGTAGTGCTCCAGGGCGGCCAGCACCGCCGCGGGCTTCTGGGTGGTGGCGGCGTTGTCCAGGTAGACCAGGCGGCGGCCGTGCACCTGCCGGGCGAGGATGGGGAAACGCGACGCCAGGGCGCGGGGGTCCAGGGC
>JABRVY010000004.1:0-12881 GCA_039961755.1 Acidobacteriota bacterium
AGCGTCTCCAGCGCCGCCTGGGACAGGCGGGCGCGCGCCCGCCTGTCCCAGGCGGCGCTGGAGACGCTGGCGATCATCGCCTACCGCCAGCCGGTGACGCTGCCGGAGATCAACTTCCTGCGCGGCGTCAACTCCGCCGGTGTGATCCGCACCCTGCTGGAGCGCCGGCTGGTGCGGGTGGCGGGGCGCAAGCAGGTGGTGGGCACGCCGCTGCTCTACCGGACCACCCGGGAGTTCCTGGTACACTTCGGGTTGGATGACCTGTCAGGCCTCCCCGCACCCGCCGAGGTGGGGCTCGGGGAGGTGGAGGAGGGCGCCGTTGGCCCCTGAACGCCTGCAAAAGCTGATCGCTCGCTCCGGCGCCTGCTCCCGCCGGGAGGCCGAGGAGTGGATCCGCGAGGGGCGGGTGACGGTGAACGGCCGCGTCGCCGTCCTGGGTGACCAGGCGGATCCCGCGGTCGATGCGGTGAAGGTGGACGGCAAGCGCCTGAAGACGCCGCAGACGTTGCGCTACCTGCTGTTGTACAAGCCCACCGGGGTGGTCACCACGGTCGATGACCCGGAGGGGCGCCCGTCGGTGATGGACCTGATGCGGGGCGCCGTCAGGGAGCGCGTGTTTCCCGTCGGGCGCCTGGATTTCCACTCCGAGGGGCTGCTGGTGCTGACCAACGACGGCGAGCTGGCACTGCGCCTGAGCCACCCCCGCTACGGCGTCGGGCGGGAGTACACCGTCAAGGTGCGCGGGGTGCCGGATGCGGCGGCGGTGGAGAAGCTCAGGCGGGGGACGGTGATCGAGGGGACCCGGGTGATTCCGCGGGAGGTGGAGCTGCTGCGCCTCACCCCGTCGCAGCAGAACTCCTGGTGGCGGGTCGTGGTGGGGGAGGGGAAGACGCACGAGGTGAGGGAGTTGTTCGGCCGCGCCGGCCACCCGGTGCAGCGGCTCATCCGCACCGCCATTGGTGAGCTGCGGGATGAGACCCTCAAGCCGGGGATGTGGCGCCAGCTCCAGGCGGACGAGGTGGAGCTGTTGCGCGGCAGCAGGACGAGGCGTGGAGAGAGGGGAAAGGCTCATGTCCAGACCGCAGGCCCCGGAGTACATCAAGCGCCTGGCCGTGTACGTTCCGGGCAAACCCATCGAGGAAGTGCAGCGCGAGCTGGGGGTGGGGGAGATCGTCAAGCTGGCCTCCAACGAAAACCCCCTGGGAACCTCGCCCAGGGCGCTGGCGGCGATTCGCCAGGCGCTGGGGGAGCTGCACCGCTACCCCGACGGTGGCGGCTACGCCCTGCGTCGGGCGATCGCCGCCCGCCACGGGGTTGAGCTCGACCAGGTCATCCTCGGCAACGGCTCCTGCGAACTGATTGAAATGCTGGCCCGCGCCTACCTGGCGGACGGCGACGAGGCGGTCATCTCCCAGCAGTCGTTCGTGATGTACGAGCTGGCGGTGAATCAGGTCAACGGGCGGGCGATCGCGGTGCCGACCAAACCCGGCCGCGGCCACGACCTGGCCGCCATGGCCGCCGCCGTCACCCCGCGCACCAAGCTGCTGTTCATCGCCAACCCGTGCAACCCCACCGGCACCTACGCCACCCGTGCCGAGCTCAACCAGCTGCTGGCCACCGTCGGCGAGCGCGTGCTGGTGGTGCTGGATGAGGCGTACTTCGAGTACGTGCAGAGGGATGACTACCCCGATGGTCTCGACGACCTGCGCGCCGGCCACAACGTCATCGTGCTGCGCACCTTCTCCAAGATTTACGGCCTTGCCGGCATCCGCATCGGCTACGGGGTGGCGGCGCCGGAGGTGATCGCCACCCTGAACCGGGTGCGCTCCCCGTTCAATACCTCGTCGCTGGCTCAGGCCGGGGCCCTCGCGGCGCTGGACGACGACGAGTGGGCACGGCGCTCCCGGGAGCACAACCTCCAGGAGCTGGCGTTCCTGGCGGCGGAGCTGGCGCGGCGGGGGGTGCGCTTTACCCCCTCGGTGACCAACTTCATCCTCATCGAGTTCGAGCGCGACGTGCGCGAGCTGTTCGTGGAGTTTCAAAAAATGGGCGTGATCATCCGCCCGGTGGGGGGGCCGGGGCTCGCGGGGTGCGCCCGCGTGTCGGTGGGGCTGCGGGAGGAGAACGAGAAGTTCCTGCACGCCCTGGACCACCTGGTGGTGGGGAAGGGGAGGTAAGCTGCAGCCATGTCCCGCTTTACCGTGACCTGTCCACACTGCAAGGCGCTGCTGGAAATCGACGCCGAGGCCCAGGTGGTGGCCTCCCACACCCCGCCCGCCGAGCCGCGCTCGGTCACCACCTTCGAGGATCGGCTGAGCTCGCTGGTGAAGGAAAAGGAGCAGGCCAAGGCCAAGCTCGCCGAGGCGTTCCGCGCCGAGAAGGCGGGCGCCGAGTTGCGGGAGGAGAAGTTCCGCCGCCTGCTCGACCGCGTCAAGGACGAGGAACCCGGTCGACCCATCAAGGATATCGACCTGGACTAACGCTCGATGGGGGACTCCGCCTCGGCCAGCTCCACCACCGTCGCCCCCCAGCCGCCGCGGTCGGGGGGAGCCTCGTACGCCCGCACCACCCCCGGCAGCCGGCTCACCAGGGCGTGGACGCGGGCCCGCTGCACCCCTCGCCCCCGGCCGTGGATCAGCCGCACCTCCCGCAGGCCCTGCTGGCGCGCCACCTGCAGGTACTCCTCGACCACCGCCACCACATCGCGCGGGTGGAAGGCGTGCAGGTCGAGGGAGTCTTCAATCGGGAGCTCGATCACCAGCTCGTCATCGGGGTTCATGATTGCGCTCCTCCCGCAGGCGCCGGGTCAGCAACCAGACGCCCAGGCTCCCCTCCACCGCCAGCACGCCCCGCACCAGCTGCTCCCACGCCTGGCCGGGAACGCCCACCAGCGCCACCACCATGGCCAGCACGATGAGGATCATGGCCGCCAGCAGCCAGGGGAGCTGGGCGGCGGTCATGGCGCGATGGCGCTGCTCCCACAGGAGGATCAGGGCGATCCCCCAGGCCAGGAGAAGCAGCACCGGGACGGAAAGTACGCCGCGCACGTATCCAGAGTAGGTCGAGGCCCGGCACCCTGGCAACGGTGCCTGGCCCTGCGAGGTGTGGCATGAAAGTTTCGGTGGTCATCCCGGTGTACAACGAGGAGCGGACGGTGCGCACGGTGCTGGACGCCGTCGCCCGGGCGCCGTTTCCGGCCGCCATCGACGAGGTGGAGATCGTCTGCGTGGACGACTGCTCCCGCGACGGCACCGCGGCGGTACTGGGCAGCTACGCGCTTCCGGAGGGGCTTGCCCGGCCGACTACGTTCACCACCAGCCGGCATCCGATCAACCGCGGCAAGGGCGCGGCGCTGGTGACCGGCTTCGGGCTGGCGCAGGGGGACGTGATCATCATCCAGGACGCCGACCTGGAGTACGACCCCAACGACTACCCCACCTTGCTGGGACCCATCCTGGACGGCAAGGCCGACGTGGTCTTCGGCTCGCGCTTCCTCTCCGGACCTCACCGGGTGCTGTTCTTCTGGCATTACCTCGGCAACAAGTTCCTGACGACACTATCCAACATGTTCACGGATTTGAACTTGTCGGACATGGAGACGTGCTACAAGGTGTTCACCCGCGAGGTCAAGCAGCGTCTGCGAATCACCTCCGAGCGCTTCGGCTTCGAGCCCGAGTTCACGGCGCGGGTGGCGCGGATGAAGGTGCGCATCTACGAGGTGCCCGTTTCGTACCACGGTCGCACCTACGCCGAGGGCAAGAAGATCGGCTGGAAGGACGGCTTCGAGGCCATCTGGTGCATCCTCAAGTTCAACCTGTGGGCTCGCTAGCGCTCTCGCGCCCACCTTACCCGGCGGCATTCTCTTGACAGCCGCCGCCCGAGGGCTGACATTGGAAGCGTGGACGAGAACGCTGGCGGCCGCCTCTACGACGTCGAGATTCGCGGGCTGATCCTGGACCCGGTCTCGAACAGCCCGATCGTGGTCCTGAAAAAGCCCGGCGATAGCCTGTTCCTGCCCATCTGGATCGGTGTCTTCGAGGCCAACGCCATCGCCCTGCGCCTGGAGGGGGTGCAGACCCCGCGCCCCATGACCCACGACCTGCTGCGCTCACTCATCGAGGCGCTCGGGGCGCGGGTCACCTCGGTTGAGGTCAACTCTCTCATCGAAAATACGTTTCATGCCACGATCCACCTCCTGACGGCGGCTGGTGAGACCGTGGAGGTGGACGCCCGGCCCTCCGACGCCATCGCCCTGGCGCTGCGCTGCGAGGTACCCATTCGGGTGGCCGAGTCGGTGTTCCGCGACGCCCACGCCTTCGATTTGCGCGAGGGCGAGGACCAGGAGAAGCGAATCCAGGAGTGGCTGGAGTCCCTCACCCCGGAGCAGCTGGGCAAGTACAAGATGTAGCGCCCCACGACGTGAGTTGACACCTTCTCGCGGGCGCGGCTAGAGTGTGCGACGCGACGGAGTGCCATGATTCTCACGATTGCCAATCAGAAGGGTGGAGTAGGGAAGACCACGACGGCCATCAACCTGGCGGCGGCGTTTGCCCTGAAGAACATCCGCACGCTGCTGGTGGACCTGGACCCCCAGGCCAACAGCACGTTGTCCTTCCTGGACCCCCGAGACCTCTCGGTGTCGATGTACAACGTGCTGGTGGAAAGGGTTCCCCTCGCACAGGTGTTGATGCCCACCCACCTCGAGCACCTCCAGGTGGCTCCGGCCAGGATCGCACTGGCCAAGCTGGAGGCGGCCCTGGCGGGAGAGCTGGATGCCCACTACCGGCTCAAGGATGCCCTCGCGCCGGTTGCGGGCGAGTTCGAGGCCATCGTCATCGACACTCCGCCCACCCTCGGCCTGCTGACGGTCAACGCCATGGTGGCGGCGAGCCACATCCTGATTCCCATCCAGTCGTCGTACTTCGCCCTGGAGGGCACCGACGACCTCCTGGAAACCATCGACAAGATCAAGAGCCGGATGAACCCCACCCTGCAGATCCTGGGGGTGGTGGTCACTCTCCACGACCGGCGCACCGTTCTCGGCCGGGATATCGTCAATCAGATCTCCGAGGTCTTCAAGGAGAAGCTGTTCACCACCGCCATCACCCGCTCCGTGCGCCTGGAAGAGAGCCCCGCTTACCGCCTGTCGGTGTTCGAGCACGCCCCCGAGTCCACCGGCGCCGCCGAGTACTACGCCCTCTGCGAGGAGGTCATGGCGCGTGTCTAAGCAGCGGGGTCTGCCGGTCGAACGCAAGATGCGGCACGACAGCCACTTCGTCGAGATCCTCGAACACCGCTCCAACGGCGACGTGGGCTTCGTGCTGTCCGTGGATGCCATCGAGACCAACCGCGAGCAGCCCCGGTCGAACCTTGGCGACCTCTCCGGCCTCGCTGCCTCCATCAAGGCCCGGGGGATCCTGGAGCCGCTCCTGGTCCGCCCCATCCCCGGCAGCCCGCGATTCCAGCTCATTGCCGGAGAGCGCCGCTTCCAGGCCGCCCTGGAGGCGGGTCTTACCCACGTCCCGTGCATCGAGCTGCGGCTCAGCGATCAGGAAGCCCTGGAAATCGCTCTCATCGAGAACCTCCAACGCAAGGACCTGACTCCCTTCGAAGAGGCCGAGGGGTACCGCACTCTCAGCGAGAAGTACGGCTACACCCACGAGCAGATTGCCGAGGCGGTGGGGAAGTCACGCACCACCATCACCGAGGCCATGCGCCTGCTGAGCATCCCGCCCGCCATCCGCGACCTCTGTCGGCATGCCGACATCACCGCCAAGAGCGTCCTGCTCCTCATCGCCCGCGCCGAGTCCATCGCCGAGATGGAGCGCCTGGTGCAGGAAATCGCAGAGGGGAATCTGGATCGCCACGCCGCCCGAGCCCTTGCCGCCGCCGGCGGTCCCGGATCCACCGAGGAAGCGGCGAAAGAGCCGCCGAAACGGCCAGAGAGCTCGCCGGCGCGCGAGGAAAGCGCCGAGACTACTGGTGCGCCCCAACGGTTCAGACCCCTGCAAATCCGCTTTCGTCCCACCGCCAACTCGCCAATTCACCTGTCGCTTTCCATCCGGCGACCCGACGTCACCCGGGAGGAGCTCATCAGTACCCTCGAGGGGTTGCTGGCCCGCATCCGGGCGGGAGAGCTGGACGAACAGCTTCCCGGAAGTCGGTAGGCAAGGGGAAGGAAAGACACCATCGAGTTAAAGGATGGAGCTTCAGAATCGAGCGCATGGCGGCGCATCATATTTGATTTAACATAATATTTCTTATCGGACTTTTAATGTGATTGCTGGCTCTGTGGAATTCCCGCTTCCTGTGGAAATCCCTGTGCACCCACGGCCGGCCCCCGCCACACGGTCACGGACACGGGCACAATCACGGACACGGTCACCGTCACGGACACCGTCACCGACACCGTCACGGACACCGTCACGGATACCGACGCGGTCACCGACACGGACACGGGCACGGACACCGGGCCGGCCGAGGCAAATCGCACCGGCCGTGAAGGCGGGCCGGAAGCCCGCGCACCCAGGAGCACGGACACCGATCACGGACGCGGGCACGGACAGGGACACGGGCACGGGCACAGCGGCGCGCCTTGTTCCGTGCGCCCTATCTCGCGTACCATCCCCGCCGATGAGGATCCTCCGGCACCGGTTCATTCTTTCCCGCGGCATCCTGCGCGAGACTCTGCCGTCCTTCCTGCTGGCCACCGGCGTGACCACCTTCCTCCTGCTCGTCCGGGCGATCTTTCTGGTGGCGGACCTGCTGGTCCAGCGGTCGGTGCCTCTGGCAGTGGTGGGTCGGATGCTGCTCTACAGCGTTCCGCACGTCCTCGTTCTCACCATCCCCATCGGCGTGCTGTTCGCCGCCCTGATGACCGTGGCGCGCCTGGCCGCTGACTCGGAGATCGTGGCGCTTCAGGCCTCGGGGGTGCGGCTCGCGCGGGTTGCCGTACCGTTGCTCTTCTTCGGCGGCGTGATGTTTCTCGCCAACCTCGTTCTTTCGGCCGCGGCGCTGGCGCCGGCCAACCGCAACTTGCAGCTCCTGACCCTGCGAATCGCCCTTTCCGGATTTTCCGCTGCGGTCGAACCGGGGGTGTTCAGCGATGACTTTCCCGGCCAGCTGCTGTACGTCAAGCGCATCAACCGGGACACCCGACGCTGGCAGGGAGTGCTGCTCTTCGACCTGACCAATCCGATCGAGGAGCGCGTGGTGGTGGCCGACTCGGGGGACCTGGTGATCAACCCGGCGGACGGTACGGCGTGGCTCAACCTGCGGGATACCACCTCCCACGTGCTGCGCCCCGACGACCCCACCTCGTACCAGCAGACCGCCAACCGGGAGCTGCGCATCTTCCTGGCCCCCCCGGCCACGGCCCCCATCGAGCGCCGCCTGGGGGCCCGGCAGACCGACACGGAGGAGCTGCTGGAGCGCGCCCGGAACCCCGAGGGTCACCCCATGGATCGGCAGGAGGCCCGCATCGAGCTCCACAAGCGCGCCGCCATCCCCGCCGCCTCCCTGGTGTTCGCGGCCCTGGCCGTTCCCCTGGGGCTCGGCAACCGCCGCGGCGGCAAGGGGTACGGCCTCACCGTGTCGGTGTTGATCGTGGTTGTCTATTACATCCTGTTGAACAACGGGCAGGTGCTGGCGGTGTCCGGCAAGTTGCCCATCGCGGTGGGGATGTGGCTCGCCAACCTGGTGGGCGCCGCGATCGCCGCGGGTCTCCTCCTGAGGATGTCGCGTCGCTTTGCCGTCGGGCGTCGGAGCTGGGTGGTGGCGGTGCGGGAGTGGTGGCGCGAGCTGCGGATGACTCGCCGTCGCCGCATCGCGCCGACTGTTGCTGGCCGGCCGGTGGTCGACGACGGCCCCGGGGAAGAGTGCCAGCGTCAGGGCACTGAAGATGGGGAGATGGCCGCGCCCTTCGCGCCCTTCACCGGCATCATCGATCGACTGGTGCTGCGTCAGTGCGTGAGTTTTCTCATCCTGGTCATACTCGCCATTTCAGCGATTTTCGTGGCCGTCAAGCTCTCCGACATCATCGACGACGTCCAGCGCCATCACGTTCCCTTCACCACTGTCGTCTCCTATCTCCTTTTTTCCCTACCCCAGATCCTCCGCGATATCCTGCCCCTGTCGTTCCTCATCGCCTTTCTCGGCACCGCCGCCATCCTGGAGCGGCACAACGAATCGGTGGCCCTCAAGGCTGCCGGGGTGTCGTTGACCCGCGTCACCATGCCTCTCTTCGTGCTGGCTCTGGTGCTGGGCGCCGGCCTCTTCGTGCTGGACGATTCCTTCGTGCACCAGGCCAACCGCGCCGAGCAGGCGCTGCTGGACACCATCAAGGGGCGGAAGGTGGCGCGCTCCTTCCGCGCCACTTACCATCAGTGGCTCTTCCTGCCCGACGGCCGGACGCTGGTCAACTTCATCCAGTACGACCCCGACACCGACACCCTGCTCCGCCCATCGGTGTATGTCTTCGACGATAACCTCAACTTGCGCGCCCGACACATGGCAGCCAAGGCCAGCTGGAGGGACGGCGAGTGGCGGGCGGAGGGGGCCTGGTCCAGGACGTTCCTGGCCTCCGGCAGCCCGGTCTTCGTTCGCCACGCTGACCAGGTGGCCATGCCCATCGCCGTCGAGCCCAGCTATTTCGGCCGTGAGTACCGCAAGCCGTCGCAGATGAGCTTCGCCGAGCTGCGCAGCTACATCCTGACCCTGCGCGCCGCCGGGTACAAGGTGGACCGTTTCCGGGTCCGCCTGCACGATAAGATCACCTACCCCCTGAGCATCGCCCTGCTGGCGTGGCTGGCGCTGCCCTTCGCCTTCCGCATCGGCCGCCGCGGCGCGGTGATGGGGATCGGTCTGGCCCTGGTGCTGGGGATGTCCTACTTCGCGCTCATGGCCATCGTGGGCAAGCTGGGGGAGTCCTCGCTCCTCTCCCCTCCCCTGGCCGCCTGGACTCCCACGGTCATTTTCGCTCTCCTGGCCATCAACCGCCACACGACCCTGCAGACATGACCGCGGCCGGCGATGTCGGCATGCCGACCTCGCCGGCCGCGGATTGCCAGTCGTCGGCACCGCCGCGCGAAGGCTGGCCCCCCCCGCCGGGGAGCCTCGCCGCTGCTAGGCGGTGGTAAGGACCGCCTCGATGTGCTGCATCGCCCAGTCGATCTCCTCCCGGGTGATGACCAGCGGCGGGGCAAAGCGAATGGTGTGCACGTGGGTTTCCTTGCACAGCAGGCCGCGCTCCTTCAGAGCCTCGCAGAAGCGGCGCGCCCCACCAGCCTCCGGCTGGAGCTCCAGGCCGAGCCACAGGCCCTTGCCCCGCACTTCCCTGACGTGGGGCGACCGGATCGCCCGCAGGCGCTCCATGAAGTAGTCACCCAGGACGGCCGAGTTGTCGATCATCCCCTCGTCCACCAGCACCTCGAGAGCCACCCGTGCCACGGCGCAGGCCAGCGGGTTGCCGCCGAAGGTAGAGCCGTGGTCCCCGGGCTTGAACACGCCCATCACCTCGTCGTTGGCGAGGATGCCGGAGATGGGCAGGCAGCCGCCCCCCAGGGCCTTGCCGATGATCACCACGTCGGGGCGAATCCCCTCGTGCTCGAAGGCGAACAGCTTGCCGGTGCGCCCCAGCCCCGACTGGATCTCATCCAGTGCCAGCAGCACGTTGTTGGCCGAGGCGATCTCGCGCAGGCGCTGCAAGAACCCGGCCGGCGGAACGATGATGCCGCTCTCCCCCTGGATCGGCTCGGCCAGGATGGCGGCGGTGTTGGGTGTGATCGCCCGGGCAACCGCCTCGGCGTCCCCGTAGGGCACCACCACGAACCCCGGGGTGAAGGGGCCAAACCCGTCCCGGTACTGGGGATCGGTGGAAAAGCTGACGATGGTAGTGGTGCGGCCGTGGAAGTTGTCGGCGCAGACGATGATCTCCGCCTGCCCATCGGGAATCCCCTTGACCTTGTACCCCCACTTGCGCACCGCCTTGACCGCCGTTTCCACCGCCTCGGCACCGCTGTTCATGGGCAGGAAGCGGTCGAACCCCGTCATGTCGTGGAGCTGCTTGCACAGGGGGCCCAGCTGGTCGTTGCGAAAGGCGCGAGAGGTGAGCGTCACCCGATCAGCCTGTTCCTTCAGGGCCGCAATGATCTTCGGGTGGCAGTGGCCCTGGTTGACGGCCGAGTAGGCGGCCAGGAAGTCCAGGTACTTCTTCCCCTCCACGTCCCACACCCACACCCCCCGGGCCCGCTCGATGACCACATCGAGGGGGTGGTAGTTGTGGGCGCCGTACGTCTCTTCCATGGCAATCAGGTCCCTGGTGCGGTTGTCGGTTGGTGTTGTCATGGGAATCATCCTCCACACCCCGCGGGAGTGCCGCGGGTGCGGCTAGCCTAGGCGATCGCCGGGCGCCTGGCAAGTGCCAAAAGGTACAAGCGCGTGGGTGGTCAGGAAGGCTCCGGTCGCGGCGACGATGACTGGTACCGTCATCCCGCGCGGCCGTTGTCCCCGTTGCCGAACACGTACTCGCACTGGCCAGGGCCCAGGACCGCGGTGGCGGCCGGGATGAAGGTGGCCGGCTCCACCCCCACCACCCGGGTGGGAGTGAGGTCCGCCTCCCACTCGGCGGTGCACAGCCGCAGCGCCACCGGCATCGGCCCGGAGTGCTGGAGCATGAGATCGTGCAGCCGCGTGAGGCTGTCGGCTCCCTTGAGGCGGTCCAGATTCAGCTGCACCCGCAGCGCCGACGCCCGACGGCGCTCGATCCCCTCCAGCCGCGCCACCTCCT
Organism: Acidobacteriota bacterium; assembly: GCA_039961755.1. Classification (GTDB taxonomy): domain Bacteria; phylum Acidobacteriota; class Thermoanaerobaculia; order Thermoanaerobaculales; family Thermoanaerobaculaceae; genus CALEVZ01. Next base: position 10,787 of record JABRVY010000004.1, read on the forward strand.
CCGCCTCGATTTCCACGTGCTCGCCCCCGTCCCGGGAGCGCAGCGTGGCGGTCACCAGCAACGCCGCCCCGTCCACCAGCAGCGCCTCGAAGCGGGCGAAGGCACGGGCGAACATGACCGCGCGTACCAACCCGGTCTGGTCCTCCAGGTGAAACATCGCCATGCGCTTGCTGGCGCTGGTCTCGCCCTTGGGCTGGCGCACCCGCAGGGCGCTGACGATGCCTGCCACCGAGGCGCGGGTGCACCCGTCGGCCAGCAGCCCGGCCAGTTCGGCCACGGGGGTGACGCGCAACTCCTTCAAGACGTGCGACCACCGGTCCAGGGGGTGGCCCGAGAGGTAAAACCCCAGCGCCTCCCTCTCCCCCTGCAGCCGGGCGTGCACGTCGGGGGCCGGCGGCGCCACTGGCCCGGGGGCGGGGGCCTCGGCCTCGGCGTCCAGATCGAAGAGGAACCCCTGGCCCACCTGCAGCGCCTGTCGCTGCCGGTGCGCCTGCTCCATGATGCGGTCGATGGACGCCAGCAGCCCCTCCCGGTCCGGATGGAGGGAGTCCAGGGCGCCGGCCTTGATGAGACTTTCGATGACCTTGCGGTTGGCGGCGCGATCCCCCAGGGAGCGCACCAGATGGGTGAGGCTCCGGAACGAGCCCTCGGCCCGGCGCGCCGCCACCAGAGCCGCCGCCGCCGCCTCCCCCACCCCCTTCACCGCCTCCAGGCCGACCCGAATCGCCTCTCCTTCCACCGTGAAGGCCACCGCCGAGGCGTTGACGTCGGGGGGCAACACCGGCGTACCGGCGGCGGTCAACGCCGCCACGTAGGCTGCCAGCTTGTCGGAGTTGGCGGTTTCCGAGGACAGCATGGCGGCCCAGAAGTGTTTCGGGTAGTGCACCTTGAGGTAGGCGGTCTGGTAGGCCAGCCAGGCGTAGGCCACCGAGTGGGACTTGTTGAAGCCATACTGGGCGAAGGGTACGATGCGCTCCCACAGCCGCTTCACCTTCGCCTCGGGGAACCCCTTCTTCACTGCCCCGGCGACGAACCGCTCCCCCTGCTCGTCGATGAGCTCCTTGATCTTCTTCCCCATCGCCTTGCGCAGGGTGTCGGCCTGCGCCATAGAGAAATCGGCGATCCGGCCGGCGATGCGCATCACCTGTTCCTGGTAGACGATGACCCCGTAGGTCTCGCCGAGAATCTCCTCCAGCTCGGGGAACTCGTAGGTGATGGGCTGGCGGCCGTGCTTGCGATCGGCGAAGTCCCCCGCCCAGGCCATGGGACCGGGGCGGTAGAGGGCGTTCAACGCCACCAGCTCCTCGAAACGATCCGGCTGCACGCTGCGCAGCAGGTCTCGCATCCCCCCCGACTCGAACTGGAAAACCCCGTCGGTGTCTCCCCGCTTGAAGAGGGCGTACACCTCCGGATCGTCGAAGGCCATCCCCTCGAAGTCGGGCACGGGAGCGCCGCTGGCGCGGATGGACTCCAGGCAGTCCTGCACCACCGTGAGGGTGCGCAGGCCCAAAAAGTCCATCTTCAAGAGGCCCATCTTTTCAATGACGTCCTTGTCGAACTGGGTGACGATTTCATCCCGGGAGGTGCGGAACAAGGGCACCGTTTCCCGCACCGGGCGGGGGGTAATCACCACCCCGGCGGCGTGCACGCCGCAGTGTCGCACCAGCCCCTCCAGGCGCTTACCCACCTCCACCACCCGGGCCACCTCGGGTTCGGCCGCCACCATCTCGGCCAGCCGGGGGGACTGGGCGAGGGCCTGCTCCAGGGTGATGTTCAGCGTCTCCGGCACCGCCTTGGCGATGCGGTCGGTCTCGCTGAAGGACATCCCCATCACCCGCCCCACGTCGCGGATGCAGGAGCGCGCCTGCAGCACGTTGAAGGTGGCGATCTGGCAGACGTTGTCGGCGCCGTAGAGGCGGCGCACATGCTCGATGACCTCGTCGCGGCGCCGCTGGCAAAAGTCGATGTCGATGTCCGGCATGGAGATACGATCGGGATTCAGGAAGCGCTCGAAGAGCAGGTCGTACTCCAAGGGGTCGATGTCGGTCACCCTGAGGGCGTAGGCCACCAGGGAACCGGCGGCACTCCCCCGCCC
>JABRVY010000005.1:0-7304 GCA_039961755.1 Acidobacteriota bacterium
CCTCGAACACCGCCCGCGCCCCCGATGGGGAGACGTCCCCCCCGCGCGCCCACGCCGAGCCCCTGACGAAGCGCGGCCGACTGTCGGGCAGGTCGGCGGCGACGGAAATCACCAGCCGCCGCGCCGTCCCGCCGGAGGGATCGAAGAGGTGCAGGTACCCCGCCTGCTCGTAGACGATGCGTCCGCCCCCGGCAGAGGCCGCCAGGATGGGGAAGTCCTCGTGGTGGGTGAGGCGCCGCAGGCCCTTGCTGGCCGGCTCGAAGCGGTACAGGTTGAACTCCCCGTCCCGGTCGGAGAGGAAGTACACCCCGTCGGGCAGCCACATGGGGTCGGTATCGTTGCAGCGGCCGGCAGGCTGGGGGATCTGCTCCACGGCGTGCGTGGCCGCGTCGTACAGCCAGATCCGGGCGGCGGTGCCGCCGCGGTAGTTCTTCCACTGGCGAAAGGCGTCGGCGAGCGGCTGGTAGGCCAGGAACGCGCCGTCCGGCGAATAGGTGGCCTTGACGGCGTGGGGAATGGGCAGCCGCTCCTCCAGCCCCCCCTCCACCGGCACGGTGTACAGCTGGGTGTGTCGGCGGGTATACACCGCCCGGGGGGAGGTGAACAGCACCCGCGCCCCGTCGGGGGTGAACCCCTGCACCAGGTCCTCCCCCGGATGCCAGGTGAGCCGCCGCGGCACCCCCCCTTCCACCGGCACCACGTACACGTCGGTGTTGCCCTCGTACTCGGCGGAGAAGGCGAGCAGCCGCCCGTCCGGGGAAAACCGCGGCCGGGACTCCTCCCCGGGGTGGGAGGTCAGCCGCCGCGCGGCGCCCCCCTCCACCCCGACGATCCAGACATCGCCGGCGTACACGAACGCCACGTGGCGGGCACTCACCGCCGGCTGGGCCAGCAGCCGCGTGTCCTCGAGGTCGATGGCGAGGCCGGCGGCCCCGCCCAGCCCCAACGCCAACACCGCTGCCACGGCGTGCTTGATCAGAGACATCCACTCCTCCTCCGGTGGCAGGCCCACCTTCAGGTCGTGTACGCACCGCCGCCTCCCCGGTTTCGCCCGCCGCCGCCACCGCGGTCACGGACACGGACACGGTCACGGTCACGGGCACGGGCACGGACACGGACACGGGCACGGACACGGGCACGGGCACGGACACGGGCACGGACACGGCCACGGTCACCGTCAGGGCCATGGTCCCGGCTGGCGGCCAGCCTGCCCCGGAGGGAATCCCCCTTTTGGGGGATTGACGGGCGGCGCGGCCCTGGCGAGACTCAAGAAACATCCAGAGGTGAGCACCGTGCACCATGGAATGGAGAGGTGACCATGGAGAGAGAGAGAGAGAGAGAGAGGAAAGAAGGAGAAGCAGACATGAGAGGTGCCGCTCGGGTGGGGCACTGCGCCTCCCGGGGATGCTGGCTGCCGCGCTCCTAGGCTCCCTCGGGGCCGGCCATGCCACCCTGCCCCCCACCTGCCAGCCCAACTCTCGCCCCCCCACCGACTCCGTCACCCTGGCACCCAACTATTTCTCCTGCAACAGCAAGCGCCTGCCAGGGAAGTTTCCGATCCGCTCCTGGGTTCGCCGCACCGGGTGCGTGGACCTCACCACCGGCGAGCCTCTGGACTGCGACCTGTGCGTGGGGAGCTGGGTGGATCCCGGCAGCGAGCTGGGCCACCAGCACGACCCCCAGCGCGGCAACAAGATCTTTTACGCCCGTGGGACCGTGTGGTCCGACACCCAGCCGTTCTCCGAGATCTTCACCTCCACCGGCTTCACCCTGCGCACCCTGCGGGGCAAGCCGCGGGTGGTGTTCACCGCCCCGGAGGCCGCCGCCCGGGTACGGCTTTCCGCCTGGGCTTTCCTGCACGAACGCGACTACCGCTTCGTCTGCGCCCCCCACGTTCCTGGAGAGCGCTGGACCTGCCCCGACCCCAGCCGCACCCAGGCCTCCTACGACTTTGCCATGAACTTCCTGCCCGCCATCGACAACCGCGCCCAGCTGCCAGCCAGCGCCACCTACCTGCGCTGCGACTACTTCTACAAGTGCCGCGCCACCGGGCAGGACAGCCAGGGCAACCCGCCCCACGGCTCCAACATGTACGGCGAGGCGGGGTTTTTGAAGGCGCTCCAGGCGCTCGCCGCTTCCTTCCGCGCCTTCAAGGACAAGCAGGGGAACCAGCCCTTCCAGCACTACAAGCTCATGATCGGCGACATCTCCCTGGAGCGGGGCGGGGTGTTCGACCTCAACCAGGACTGGAGCCCCCCCCACTGCCGCCACCGGGTCGGCCGCTCCGCTGACATCTCCCGCTACGTGTGGGATGAGCGCGCCAACACGTTCAGGGAACTCGACGAGGACCAAAGAAAGACCTTCCTGGGGAGGATCTGTGACGGCAAGGGGCGCTTGCATTGCGGCGTCCACGGCAGCGGCCCCAGCCTGCACTTCCACGTCGAGTACAAGACCTTTTTCAGGGAACAGGGCGCCGTTGTGGGCTGGAGCTTCAAGCCGAACCATACTTCAATCATGCCCTGCCCCTGGCCCCACGCCCTGACCGGTGACGACACCTGCCCGGTGCAGGCGGTGCTGCCCCAGTAAGGAGCGAGCCATGACACGCGCCCTTCTCCTCGTGCAGCTTCTTTCCCTGGCCGTGGCCGCCGCCCAGAGTCCGGGTCAGCTCGACCTCCCTCCGGTGCAGTTCTCTCCGCAGCTCGAGGTCATCTTCACGGACCAGGGCGGCGTGCTGCGCTACGAATACCGCGTCACCAACCCACCGACCAGTTCCTTTCACGTCGAGGATGTGACGGTCATCCCCGTTCGCCCCTTGATGCCGGTGCGGGAGTGGGGGGAGATCAACTATTACCACTCCTTGGTGGTTGACCAGGACCGCGTGGTCCTCACAGCGTCCTTCCCCAGCCATTGCTCGGGGCACGGACCCTCTCAATCCGAGCCTCGCGGCTACGACTACAGGTGTTTTCTCCTGGCCGGCCCACTCGCTCAAAATATCGGCACGACCTTCTCGGCCCTCACCCTCGCCTCCTCGGTTAACCCTCCCGCCGTGGTTCGAGTGCTCGTCCAGGGCGACTTCTTCCCTTTCCAGAAGGCGTGGCAGGAGCAGTGGGATGCCTACGAGGCGCCCGACGAGGTGGTGGAGTACTTCCACCGCGCCGCCTGGTCGCTGCACTACACCCTGGGGCCGATGGGCCACGTGCTGCGCTCCTGGAGTCACTGGGAGTACTGGCTCGAGAGCCTGGCCAAGGCGGCGGAGCTGGGGTGGTTCCCGGACGCCGCCCTGCACGCCGCCATCTCCCGGCGTGCCCAGGAGGCCCGCCAGGCGGCAGCCGCCGGCAACACCACCGCCATGCGGCAGCAGCTGGATGAGGCCGAAGCCCTGGCAGCTGGGGCGAGCCCAGGCCAGCTGCACCCCTTCGGGCGCGCCCTGGTGGTGTACAACGCCCGCGCCCTGCGCCCTGCTGCCCCTCCTCGCTGCGAGTCGGTGCTGGAGCTCGATCCGCGGATGCATACCTTCGCGGTGGGCGAGGCGGGGGAGGTCATCGCCCGGGCGCTCATCCGCGGGGTTCGCGGGCCCCTCGTCGGCGAGCGGCTGGAGTTTCGCGTCCTCGAGGGGTGGAAGGACGGCCTCACCCTGTCCGGCGTCACCGACGCCCGGGGCGAGGTGCGCTTCACCGTGCCGGCGCCCAGCTCCCCCACGAGCCTGCGATACCGGGTGGTGGGTGGCACCCGCCCGGTCTCTCCCGAAGGCACCTGTGGCCTGGGCTACGTGGTGCAGTCCGGGGAGCTGGCCTGGGCCTGGCCCGACCGCTGGGTGGACCTGGTGATCAGCGAGCTGATCCCGCCCTTTGTCCTGTCGGGGCCGGGGCGGCAGGTCAGGATTCACGAAACCACCGCCAACTCCGGCAACCTGCCCGTGGAGATACCCACCGTCACCCGCTACTACGCCAGCCGCCTGGATACCTTCGACCCTGCCCAGGCGGTGGTGCTGGGGCAGCGGCAGGTCCCTGCGCTGGCGCCTGGAACCATCAGCGACGCCGATGACCAGTTGTTCACCCTCCCCGCCTCCCTGCCGGTGGGGCAGATCTGGCTGTTCGCCTGCGCCGATGCGGACAAGGAAGTGGCGGAGTACCGCGAGGACAACAACTGCAGCCGCGGACAGGCGTGGCTGGCGGCGGGGGCGGTGCCGGCCCTGGCCATCGCTGCGCAGCTGCCGGTGGGGGTGGTGAACACCCCCTACGAGGGGCGCCTGAGCGCCAGCGGCGGGTGGGCGCCCTATCGCTTCAGCCGGGTGGGAGGCGAGTTGCCACCGGGGCTGGCCCTGGCCGAGACGGGGGCCATCGCCGGGACGCCCACCCGGGCGGGGGAGTACCGCTTTGCGGTGGAAACCCGCGACGAGCTGGGCCTGGACGGCCGCGGCGAGTTTGCCATCACCGTCACCGCCGCCCACGGGGGGGCGATCCCGGTGACCGGGAAGGTGGGGATGTGGGCGCTCATCGGTCTGCTGGCGCTGGCCGCCGCGGTGGGCCTGTGGCGCGGCCTGCGGGGGTAGGCGCACCCGCTGACACGGTCACGGGCACGGTCACGGGCACGGTCACCGGCACGGTCACGGACACGGTCACGGGCACGGTCACGGACACGGTCACGGACACGGTCACGGACACGGACACGGTCACGGGCGCGGACACGGGCGCGGACACGGGCGCGGACACGGTCAGTGTCAGTGCCTGTGCCGCTGTCAGTGTCGGTGACGGTCGCGGTGGCAGTCACGGTGAGAGTGACCGACACGGTAACCGTCACCGGCGCGGGTGGATCAGCCTCCAGGTGAGCGCCCGCACGCGGTCGAAAAGCTCGAGCGCGCGCTGCGCTGCTTCGCGGTCAACCGTGCCGGCGCCCAGCAGCAGGCGCAGGTGGCTGTCGGCCTCCAGGGCTGACGCGTAGGCGATGCGCCAGTGGTGGAGGCGGTCCCGCCCTGCCCGTCCGGCCCCCTCGGCGAGGTTGGCGGGCACCGAGGAGGCGGAGCGAACGAGCTGATCCGCCAGGGTCCTGAGCGGGGCCGGCAGCCTGAGCGCCAGGGCGACGGCGGCGCCGGCGGCCTCCAGGGCCAGCTCGTGGGCGGTGAGCGAGTGCTTCGGGGTCGACGGGGGCGGCGTGGTCCGAGTGGTGTTCATGCGAGCCCCCCAAGCGCCCGGGGCGGGCGCTGTCAGAAGGGTCGCCGCAGGCGACCGCCCGCAGGGCGGCGTGCCCTTGACAGCGACCGTCCCCGGGGCGCTACCCGCACAGTGAGAACACCACGAGGCCACGCCGCCCGGGAGACACCGACACCGACACGGGCACGGGCACGGTCACGGGCACGGGCACGGACACCGGGCCGGCCGAGGCAAATCGCACCGGCCGTGAAGGCGGGCCGGAGGCCCGCGCACCCAGGGGCACGGGCACGGCCACGGGGGCGCGGCCGCCGGCGCCCCCCGCGGCGTCAGAAGGCCACCAGGTACTGCTCCCGCTCCCACTCGTGCACCACCGAGATGTAGCGGTGCCACTCCTCCCGCTTGTTGCGCAGGAAGTTGGAGAGGATGTGCTCGCCCAGGGCGGCGCGGATGACCCTGTCCCGCTCCAGGTTATCCAGCGCCTCGGCGAGGTTGGCGGGCAGCTGCCTGACCTTCAGGCGCCGCTTTTCCCGCTCGGACATCTCGAAGATGTTCTGGTTCACCGGCGGCCCGCACTCCAGGCTCCGCTCGATGCCGTCCAGGCCCGCCGCCAGCATCACCGCCATGGCCAGGTAGGGGTTGCAGGAGGGGTCTGGCACCCGCACCTCGCAGCGGGTCCCCAGTCCCCGCCGCGCCGGCACCCGCACCAGGGGGGAACGGTTTTTCTCCGACCAGGCCACGTTCACCGGCGCCTCGTACCCCGGAACCAGGCGCTTGTAGGAGTTCACCAGGGGGTTGGTGATGGCCACGAAGGCGCGGGCGTGTTCCAGGATGCCGGCGATGTAGCCGCGCGCCACGGGGGAGAGCTCGTAGGGTGCCTCGGGGTCGTAGAAGACGTTGCGCCCCTCGCCGTCGAACAGGCTCTGGTGGGTGTGCATGCCGGAGCCGTTCACCCCGAAGATGGGCTTGGGCATGAAGGTGGCGTGCAGGCCGTGGTCCTGCGCCACCTTCTTGACCACGAACTTGAAGGTGACGATGTTGTCGGCGGTGGTCAGGGCGTCGGCGTACTTGAAGTCGATCTCGTGCTGCCCCGGCGCCACCTCGTGGTGCGCCGCCTCCACCTCGAATCCCATCCGCTCCAGCGCCAGCACGATGTCCCGCCGCGCGTCCTCGCCGAGATCCACCGGGGTGAGGTCGAAGTAGCCGCCCACGTCGTGGGTCTGGTGGTTGGGGGAGCCGTCGGGGTTGCGCTGGAAGAGGAAGAACTCCGCCTCCGGCCCGGCCATCATGGTCCACCCGTGCCCGGCGGCGCGCTGGGCGACGGTCTTCAGGGCCAGCCGCGGGCAACCCGGAAACGGCGTGTCGTCGGGGTTGTAGACGTCGCAGATGAGGCGGCCGACCCGCCCGTGGGGAGTCTCCCAGGGGTAGACCCGGAAGGTGGCCAGGTCGGGCTTCAGGAGCATGTCCGACTCCTCGATGCGGGTGAACCCCTCGATGGACGACCCGTCGAACATGATCTGCCCGTCCAGCGCCTTGTCGAACTGGCTTTCGGGCACCTCCACGTTCTTGATGATGCCGTCGATGTCCGTGAAGGTCAGCCGCAGGAAGTGCACCTTCTCCGCCTTGCACCGCTCCAACACCTCGTTCTTGTCCACGTGACCTCCTATCCAACGTCAGTTGGCGGATTATCACTGAAGATTCGCCTCATGTCAAGGGCGAAACGTGCAAATTGACCCGTTGTCGGGCGTCATTTTGCATGTTTTGATGTGTCAGTCTTTGGACGCCCAGAGGACGATACGACCCCGGAACGCCTGCGCCAGGGGGCGCACCACCCGCTCCAGCTCCTCCCACCCCAGCTCCGGCAGGTGGCCCAGCACCAGGGTGTCGCAGGTCAGTTGCGGGGCCAGCTCCACCCAGTCCTTGAGGTGGGCGTGGCGGGCCAGGCGGGCGGCGATGCGACGGTTGTCTTCCAGGTAGGTACACTCCACCACCGCCGCCCCGCCGTCCAGCAACTCCGGGTGGACGAGGAACGGTTCGGTGGTACCGTCGCCGGCAAAGACCAGCGCCGGCCGCTCCCCCCCGTCCCGGAACAGGCGCCACCCCAGGGCGGGGCGGCCGTGGTCGGCGGCGAAGGCCTCGGCCCACCCACCGGGCAGC
>JABRVY010000006.1:0-4851 GCA_039961755.1 Acidobacteriota bacterium
GTACACCACCTTGCGCCACCAGGCGTCCCCCACCGCCGCCCGCCACTTGTCGGCGTCGAACACCGACCGCGGCAGGTGCCGGCGCGCCTGCAGGAAGATCCGCATCTCCTCGTCGTCGGCGTCGGGGCACACGTCGGTCCCCGCCGAAGAATCCCCGAAGGCCACGTTGGCCACCATCTTGAGGTACAGGTCCTCGGGACGCTTGAGATCCACCCCGGCGGCAAAGCCGTTGGGGCCCCACCCCGGCATGCCCATGTACTCCGCCAGGGCCATGAACACCGACTCCATGGAGATGGGCATGGGCTCCCCGAACACCTCCACCGTCTCGGGAATGGGGGGGATGGCCGGCTGCCGCACCGGCGAGACGCGGTGCACGATGGACGGGTGCGTGCGGTGGAACTCCCACCGCTCCAGGTAGGTGAGGTCCGGAAAGATGTAGTCGGCGTAGAGGGAGTGTTCGGAAATGACGATGTCCGAGGAGATGAACAGGGGGATCCTGGCGGGGTCCGAGAGGATGGGAATGAGGGCGTGCCCCGCCGGCAGGGCGTACACCGGCGCTCCCATGTAGAGGATGTACGCCTTCACCGGGTAGGGGTAGGCATCCCCCATGGAGGGGATGACTTCCTGGTAGACGTCGGTAGCCAGGGTGTACCAGGGGCGCTTGGAGGGATAGCCGGAGAAAATGGTGCTCTCCTCGTACACCGCCTCGCCGCGGATGATGTTGAGCCCGAATCCCGCCACCCGGCGGGGGTGGGCACTGATGGTGAAGGGGCGCCCACTGCCACCGGACTCGGTGTAGAAGCTGGCCCCGTACACCAGCCCGCCCTGCCAGTCCAGATTGCCGATGAGCAGATTCAAGGTGTACGTGGCCAATACGTTATAGAAGCCGTTGGTGTGCTGGGAGACGCCGCGGTGAATCTCCACCACCGCCTTCTTGCCGTGGGAGGTGAACTCCCGCGCCAGCTCGATGAGGTCGGTGGTCATCACCCCGCAGTCGGCGGCCCACTGGTCCACGGTGCGAGCGTTGACCTCCTCCCGCAGGATCTGCAAGGCCGACTTCACCCGCACCCCGGCGATGGTGGTGTCCACGAACAGGTCCCCCTCGGCCACGCGGGTGGCGTCGTCGGACTTGAAGGTCACCGGCTGGCCGCCCCGCAGACAGACGAAGGTGTCGGCGTCGCCCCCCAACCCGATCTCGGAGGCCCGCAGGAACTTGCCGGGCTTGCCGTCGCTGCCGATGCGCACCAGCCAGGCGCCGTTGGACCAGGTCGGCTCACCGTCGGCCGCCGCCGCGGCGCGGTTGGCGTTCTCCAGGTAACGCCGGTCGAAGCGGTTGTTCTCCAGGATCCAGCGAATCATCCCCATGGCCAGGGCGGCGTCGGCGCCCGGTTTGATGGGGACCCACTTCCAGGCCTTGGCGGCGGCGGGGTTGAAACGCGGGTCGACGACGGCGATCTTCAGCCGTCCGGAGGTGAGCCCGCGCATGATCTTGGGGACCTTCAGGGGTGGTCCGTAATTGCCCTCCAGGACGTTGGCCCCCCAGTAGATCACGAATTCCGAGTGGGAGACATCGGCCATCCAGTACCACTTGGCGCCGCCGCTCCACTTGCCGCCCGACGGCTGATCGGCCATGGCCTTGCCGGCGAAGTAGATCGACCCCTGACACACGGTGGTGTGGCCGTGGCCGTTGACCGACCCAAAGGTGTCCCGCCAGAAGCGGCCGAAGAAATCGCTCCTGCCCGCCTTCAGCCGCCCCCAGTTGAAGACCAGCTGGTTGTTCTTGGGGCCGAAGTCCGGGTGATCGGGGTCGATGAGAACGTGCAGATGATCCTTCCACTTGGTCTTGAACTCGTCCACGGTCATGGTCCTGGCCTGGATCTTGGCGACGTCGGCAGCCATCGCCGTTGCGAGGGCAGGGTCACGCAAGGCCCAGATATCCTTCAACCCCTCCACCCAACGGCTCTCCTCGCCGGGAACGTGGGAAAAAAGGTACCCGCCGTCGGCGATCTCCCGGATGGCCTGATGGAAGGGGATGGTCGTCCACTTCCCCTCGCCGCGCTTTCCCGCCCGCTTCAACACCTTGGTGATGCGGTAGGGGTCGTAGGCGGTCTGGATCCCGGCCTGCCCCTTGGGGCAGGTGTACCCCTCCACCGGGGCGGCGCTGGCCGCCGAGGTGCTCCACGGGATGTGTGGGTCCATGCTGCGCGGCGCGTAGGGGTTGCCCTCGATCTTCACCGCCACCCCGTCCTGGATGCGCACCTTGATCTCGCAGCCGGTGTTGCACTGCAAGCAGGTGGTGTAAATGTAGTTTTCCGGCCGCGCGGCCTCGCTGTCGCGCAGCGAGGGGCTGGCCTGCGCGCTGGCATCCCCCACCGCCGCCCCGCTCGCCAGGCCCCCCAGGAACGCGCTGCTGGCCAGGAGTTCCCGCCGACTCAGGCCCCCCTGCTCTTGCGTCGTGCTTTCACGCTCGCTCATGGCCACTCCCTCCTCGACTCAGTGGCACGTGGCGCAGGCGTAGCCCGGCACGCCCTGCAGCCCGTCCTCGACGTAGTACACCCGCGGCTCGATCCCCGCCTCCTCGTGGATGCGAATGCTGCGCTGGGTGCGCAGCAGCTCGCTCACCGTGCTGGCGGGATCGTTCAGATCCCCGAAGAACATGGCGCCGCCAATGCAGGCGGTCACGCAGGCGGGCAGGATCCCCGCCTCGATACGGTGCAGACAGAAGTGGCACTTGCGCGCCGCCCCCACCGCCAGCCCGCCGCTGGTGCGCTGGATCTCCCGGTGGTATTCGACGAAACGCCGCCGCTCGTAGGCCTGTACCGCCGGCGTTCCATCGGTGAAGAACTTGCCGTCGTCCACGTGCACCGCCCTGTAGGGGCAGGCCCGGGCAGCGGCCTGGGCGTACTGGCCCTTGAGCTGGCTGTAGTCGAACTCCACGATACCGTCGGCGCGCTTGGTGATCATCCCCGCCGGCACCGCTCGCTGACAGGGGGGGTCGTCGCACTGCACGCAGTTGGTGGGCATGAACACGTTGGTGAGGTTGGGGTACCGCCCGGCCGGCGCCTCCGGAACCCGGCGGTAGGAGCCGGCGGGGCCGGTCACGTTCTCCGCCCGGCAGTTGATCACGCACGCCTGACAGCCGATGCAGGCGCGGGTGTCCACCACCATCACCCACTTTCGTTTCGCCAGCGGCCTGGCCAGCGCTTCATGGAGCTCTGCCTGCATCTTTACCAGGCGGTTGCCCGGCGCCACCGGCAGGGGTGCCTGAGCGGTGGCGCCACGACCTGTGACAGCCCGGCGCCCCACCGTGCCGCCGAACACCCAGCCGGCCACGGAGGCCGCCCCGGCTGCCAGCAGACCCACCACCCCCCGGCGCGAGGGTCGTTCCGGAGCCGATGTGACCACATTCTCGTCTCGCATCCTGTTGTCCCCTTTCATTCTTCATGTCACCAACCGAGGTCCGGCAACATCGCCGGTGACCAGGCGCCCAGATCCTCCTGATATGATAATTTACTTACGAATGCTTGCAACTGGCAACGGTGATGCGACAGTTCTCCGGTGCGGCCCTGTCTCACCCCACCTCCGTGCATGCGCAACGGTCCCGCCGGGGAGGCCTCGGCGACCGCTACCCCCGCCGAGAATCTCTTTCTCCGCTATGGGCCAATACTGTAAGAGCCAGTGCGGCTCCCGGCGGCAGCTGGAAGCAATGGCAGCGTCAGCGGTGCGAGCTGCGGCGGGGGCTCAGCGCCGCCCCGCCCATGAGATAGAGGTACGTGGTCGCCCAGTTGGCGAGCAGCGTCGCGATGCCGAAGACGAAGGCGCCGACGCTCAAGAGAGCCCAGCCCGAAAGGATATTCCCGACCACACAGCCAGTGGCGAACCCGGCGCCGACCCCCACCAGGATGCCGCCAAAAAAGGCCGTCACGGTTTGCTCCGGCGGTTTGGGCAGCAGCTTCACCTGTCCAGCGAACCGTGCTGCCACCCACGACCCTGGCAGCATCGCTACCACCACCAGGATCAGCCAGGCGCTCACCTTGCGATGGGGCGATGGGGCAGCGGGCACGGCGGCGGGGCTGGCCGCCCCGGGCATGCCCGTCTCCACCGCCACGGTATCGGTGAGGAGGTCGTGGACGCCGAGCACCCCGTGGGTGACACCCAGGGGGTAGCTGCGCCCGCTCGCCACCGCCGACAGGAAGGCGAAGACCGCCAGCACCCCCACGCCGAGCCCCGCCTGCCAGGGTTTCCACGGGTGATAGAGCAGGCGCGGCAGGAGAGACTCACCTGGTACATGCCGGGATCGGCCCCTCCCCGGCCGCCAGGCCACCGCCGCGGTGGCGACGGCGAGCACCAGCGCCAGCGCCCAGTAGGGCAGGCCTGTCCAGGAAGACAGCGTCACCGGGCCGCCGTCGGCGGCCCTGAGCACCTGCCCCCGCAGCCACTGGTGCACCCCGGCCAGTATCCCGTGCTCCACCGCAGCGATCCCCAGCGGCATCCCCGCCAGCGCCGCCATGGAGTTGAGGTTGCCGGCCCCGGCCTTGTACAGGCACCCGGAAATGCACCCCCCGGCGAGCACCGTGCCCACGCCAAAGATCACGCCGCCCACCGCGAAGCTCGCCCACAGCAGCGGCTTGGGCCGCAGGGTGACCCACCCCAGTCGCTCGATGAGGGCGAACCCCACCATGGAGGTGATGATGGCCACCCAAAGGCCGGCCAGCTTGCGCCCATCGCGGAAGAGCAGCACCTCGCTCATCGCCGAGGCGCCGCAGAGGTCCCCTTTTTGCAGCAGGAAGCCGAAGCAGAAGCCCACCGAGACCGCGGTCGCGAACCACCACCCCGTCACCCACGCCACCC
>JABRVY010000007.1:0-17235 GCA_039961755.1 Acidobacteriota bacterium
GCATCCTGGCGGCCGAAGAGGTGCTCTCAAGGCAAGCCGTTCTGGCCGCGGCCGGGGGACTCGGTGCGATGGTCGCCGCTGCCGGTGCCGTGATCTGGGGGCAACGCCTGGAGGCCCGCATTTTCCTGCAGGAGCTGACCGAGGAGGCGGGATACGGGACGCTCCCCGCCGCCCTGGTGGCCGCGGTGGCCCACCTCGGGTCGCGCTGGCGCCGTGCCTGGTGGCCGCGCAGCGATGAGCGCCGCTGGCTGGCCGCCACCTTGAGCGAGCTGGCGATTCGCAAGTATCGGCTGCGCGGCAGGGTGGGCGGCTCCTCGGGCCTGGACGGATTGCACGTGGGGCGCATCCGGGCGCGGGTGCGGACGTGTTTCTATGGCAACAGCGGTGACCTCGACGAGGACGGCTGATGGTCAGTGACCGGCGGCAGCAACGGCTTCGGGAGCTGGTGGTCATTGCGGCGTTCGCGATCCTCCTGGGGGTCGTGGTCATCCGGCACGAACCCTGGCGGGACGAACTCCAGGCCTGGCTGCTGGCTCGCGACAGCGGTTCCCTGTGGGATCTGTGGAGGAACTCACGCTACGAGGGCCATCCCCTGCTCTGGCACGTTCTCCTCATGCCTCTCACCCGCTGGGTGGGCCACCCGGTCGCCATGCAGGTGCTGCACTGGGGGATCGCGGTGGCGGCGGCCGCGACGCTGGTTTTCTTGGCCCCCTTTCCCCTGGCAGTGCGCGCGGCGGTGGTGTTTTCCTACTTCCCGCTGTTCGAGTACGGCGCCGTGTCGCGCAACTACGCCCTCACCGTCCTGGGGCTATGGCTGGCGGTGGCGGCGCTGGCGCGGGGGCGCCCGGTGGCGGCGGCGCTGGCCTCGGCGCTGGCGGCCAACGCCAGCCCCATGGGGGTGGTGCTGCAGGTCGCTTTCGGCGCGGCGATCGTGACGCTGTGCCGCTCCGGCCGTCAGCGAGCGGTGGCGGCGGCAGTGCTGATGGCCGGCGTGACGGTGTCGGCGTGGCAGCTGGTGCCCGCCCCGGACTACGAGCACGCCCGGCCGTGGGTGTGGTCCTGGGACGCCGCACGGGCCCTGTGGGTGGCGCGCGGTCACGCCCGCGCCCTGCTACCGGTGCAGCACCCCGGCCTGCACTTCTGGGAGTCGTCGCCGCTCTTTCCGCTGGTGGCAGACTGGCAGGAGGCGCCGCGGGGGTTGGGTCGGGCGGTGGGTGCGCTGGCCATCGTCGGCGCCCTGGTGGGGTGGCTGCTGCGGCGGTCGCCGGCGGCGTTGGCGATGTGGCTGCTCGGCGCTACATCGTTGATGGTCTTCGCCTACGTCAAGTTCCCCGGGGCGGCGCGACATCACGGGTTTCTCTGGGTGCTGCTGGTGGCCGCCGTGTGGCTGGCGGTGGCCCGCGGCGAGGCCCGTGCGCGGCCGGCGGTGTGGATCCTTCTTCCAACCCTGACGGCGGGAGTGATCGGGGGCATGACCGCGGCCTGGTTCGATCTTCGCCATCCCTTTTCCGGGGCTCGCTGCGCGGCGGAGCGCATCCAGACAGCCGGGCTCGCCCACCTGCCGGTGGTGGGAGGGGTGGATTACGCCGCGTCCGGAGTTGCCGCGTATCACCCGGCAGGCACCCTCTTCTACCCTTCCCGCGGCCAGTGGGGCTCATATATTCTCTGGGATTTCAAACGCTTGCACCAGGATGAGTTGACGCCCGCGGCGGCGGTGGAAGAAGGGGGAAAAGCGGTGGATGAGGGACGGGGTTTCGTGGTGCTGCTAAACTCACCGCTCGCCGAACCCCAGACGGTGGGCTGCCGGCAGGTTGCGCAGTGCACACCCACCATCGTGGCGGACGAAAGCCAGTGGGTGTACCTGTGCCGAACGTCCGGCGCGGAGGGTGACGGGCGAGGGGAGTGACGAGATGAACGCTCATGGAGTTCATGTGTTCACGTCGGAATCGGTGGCGGAGGGCCATCCCGACAAGGTGTGTGACCAGATTTCCGACGCCGTGCTGGATGAGGTATTGCGGTTCGATCTCGAGCATGGCAGGCCCGGTGACGGACGCGTCGCCTGCGAGAGTTTCATCACCGTGGGGCTGGTGATCGTGGGCGGCGAGATCACCACCAGGGCCTGGGTCGATATCCAGGAGCTGGTGCGTACGGTCGTCTGCGAGATCGGTTACGACGATCCTCGCTGGGGTTTCAGCGGACACGCCTGTGGCATCCTCAATGCCATCGGACGTCAGTCACCTGACATCAGCCAGGGGGTGGACACCGGCGGGGCCGGGGACCAGGGACTGATGGTGGGGTACGCCTGTAATCAGACCCAGGAACTCATGCCCTTGCCCATCGTGCTCGCCCATCGGCTCACCCGCCGGTTGGCGGAGGTGCGGCGGGCCGGCATCCTGCCGTATCTGGGTCCAGATGGGAAATCCCAGGTGACCGTGGAGTACCGTGACGGTCGGCCGGCCCGTATCGACACCGTGGTCATCTCGAGCCAGCACTCCGAAGAGATTCTCGATGGGTCGGGAAGACAGATCCGCGAAAGTGCCCGGGAGGAGATCGTCGAGGTGGTGGCCCGCGCCGTGCTCCCCGCCGAGCTGCTGGACCAGCGCACCCGTTTCCTGGTCAACCCCACGGGGAAGTTCGTGGTCGGGGGGCCAGCTTCGGATACCGGTATGACCGGCCGGAAGATCATCGTCGACACCTACGGGGGGTGGGCACCCCACGGTGGCGGCGCGTTCTCCGGAAAGGACCCCACCAAGGTGGACCGTTCGGCCACCTACATGGCCCGGCACATCGCCAAGAACATCGTCGCCGCCGGGCTGGCGGGACAGGCGCTGGTGCAGCTGGCCTATGCCATCGGCGTTGCCGATCCGGTTTCGGTCATGGTGGACACCTTCGGCAGCGGCGTGGTCCCGGATGAGCTCCTCACCCGGGCGGTGCGCGAGGTGTTCCCCCTGACGCCGCGGGGGATCATCCAGGAGCTTGACCTCCTGCGCCCGATCTACCGCCAGACCGCCTGTTTCGGTCACTTCGGCCGCAGCGAGGACACCTTCACCTGGGAGTCGCTCCATCACGTGGAGGCGCTGCGCTCCTGCGTGAGCCGCGGGTAGAGGCAGCGGCTCATCCCGAAAACCGCGGTTGGGTTCGTGACGAGAGGCCGGAGACGCCGATGATGGCGGGCGCACGGAGGGGTGAGGGCGCGAGCCGTACTCTCAAGCGTACGGCGCAGCGCCCGGGTCCCCGAGTACGCCCGCCAGCGCGGCGAAATCCGGCCTTGCAGTAGAAGCCAACCGCGGTTTTCGGGCTCAGAGATCCAGGGTGAGGGTGGCCCGCCAGCGGCCCGCCACTCTTGCGGTGTCGAGGCCATGGAGGGTGGCCGCCTTGACCTCGACTTCGGGCAGCTGTCCGGGCCGCAGCTGACGCACCCCCAGGAAGGGGCGCCCCCCTTCCCAACGAACATCGGTGGCCACCACACCGTGGACGTAGAGTTGGAACAGCGCCTCGTTGACGATGCGGGCGAGAACGAGGGTCTCGTCCTCGGGAAGCTCGTCGACGGGGAGGTAGTGGCTGGGGACTCCCCTGGGAGGCTTCCCCAGCGCCTCGTGAAGGGCTCCGCGCACGGCGTGGCGGCACAGCTCCTCCCGACTGTCTCCCCATACGACGAGCCGCAGGTCGGCGGTATGGGGCAGTCGTCGGTAGCCGGGGCGTTTCACCGGGGATAGTCTACAGCGCGGTAAAGTAGCAGGGTGCGCATCCTGCGGCGCGGGGGATTTCTTCTCGTGGCGGTGGCGTGCTGTGCCGCCGCCGCACACCTGACCCTGGGGCGCGGCGTCGGCGGCCGCGAGCTGGCCATTGACGCGGTTCGCCGGGCGTTCGCAGGCCTCGATTACCACCCCGTGGGAGCGCCCGAGGCCTCCTTCGTGGGCAACCAGGAGCTGGCGTGGGCAATAGAGTGGGTTCATCGCGATGGCGGGCCGGCGGCGACGAGCGGGGGGGCCTTGCTGTGGCGCGTCCAGTTCCCCGGCGGGGGAGAGGGGGCCGCGACCCCCGACGGGGTGGTGTGGGCGGCGCGCCGCCCGATCCCTGCTGACCCCGGGGCAAACCACTTCCCGGCCACCGTGCAACGTCCCCTGCGGGAGAACCTGGCCCGGGTGTTCCCGGACGTGGAGCAGTGGCGATGGACAGCGGGTCAGTCGTGGCGCGAAGGGAATGTTACCTGGCACCGAGTGACCTTCACGATACCAGCTGGAGGATTGCCGGAGGGGTGGGAGAGCTCCATCGAGGTGGAAATGGCTGGCTCTACCGTCATCTCGTTCCAGCGGCATACCGAGCCCCTCGCCTCGGATGTGGGGGTGGTCATGGGACGGATCGCCGAGCTGGAGCTCCTTCGATCGGTGGGTTTGCTCGGGCTGGTACTGGTCCTGATCGGAGTGATCGTGGCCGGGGCGGAGCAGGTGGCGTTTCGACGACAGGGACCGCTCTTCGCCGGCCTGGTCGTGGGGGCGGTGACGTGGGTGGCGGGGACGGCGGCGGGGCTGCCGCCGTGGGAGTGCGCCCTGGGCGCGGTGGTGTCCGGCGGCGTGATCGGGCTTCTCCCCCGGCCCGCCGATCAGTTCCCCTCCCGGCTGCTCCTGGCCGCCCCGGCTGGAATCGCCGTAGCCCTGGCGCTGCTGGCACTTCCCCGGCTGGTCGCTGCCCTGGGCGGTTGGTTGCCGGTCCGCTCTGCCTTTCCGCCCCAATACGGGGTATCGGTGCTGGCGGGAAAGATGTGGTTTCCTGCCCTCACCGAGGAGCCGCTGCTGCGCGGCGCGTTGCCATTCCTCGCGGCGCCGATCGCCGGCTGGTGGGGAGGAGCGCTGGTGGGAGCGCTGGTGGGGTGCCTGCTGCATCCGGTTCCGGCCGTGCCGCTGGCCGCCAGCCTGGCGGCCGAGCTGGGTCTTCACCTGGGTATGGCGGCGGTGGCGCGCTGGGGCGGCCTTGCCTCCGCGATCCTGGCTCGGGGAGTGTGCGAAGGGTTGATTCGACGGGCGAGTTTCCCGGCCGGCGGAGCGGCCGACGCGTTGATCCTGGGGAGCGTCGTGGTTGCGCTGCTGGCGGCCTTGCAGCACAGCAAGAGGAGGCGGGCATGAGGGCGCGTCCGCTGGTCGTCGGGGCGATGGTGGCAGCAGGCCTGCTCGTCCCCCTCCGCCAGGACGATGCGGCCGTGCCGCGGTCGCCGGTTGCGGCCGCTCGCCTGGTCGAGGATGTGGGCGGACCTGCTGATCTCTCGTGGGGAAAGCTGCGCGCCTGGCGGCGGCTTGGCGATGGCTGGCTGGTCCTCTGGCAGCCCTCCCACGGAGCATGGGTGTTGCGCGCCCTGGTGAAGGACGATCCTCATCCCGTGCGGTGGCGGCTCCAGGTCGCACCGTGGCTGCCCGGTGTCCGGCCGTCCGCACCCCTCGCCAGAGAACTGGTGGGCGCCCGGGAAGCCATCGACGCGCGCCGCATCGAACGTCTGGCGCGGCGGGACTGGGACCTGTCGGGGCAGCGGGTGGCGGGAGGGCTGCTTCTCGGGCGGGACCTCCCGGAACTGCCAACGGGCACGCTGGGTCCCTGGCCGGCGCTGCTCTCCGGGGCGCTCCTGGCAGGTGCTCTGTGCCTGGTTCTTCTGCCAGGCAACCTCACCCGGAGGTGGACCGTGGCCTTGACCGGCGCGCTGGCGGGGTTGGTGGCGGTGACTCCCAGCGTCGTCGCCGTGGGCTATCCGGCCTTTCGAGTGGGGGTGCGTCCCTGGGTGGCACAGCTGGCGATCTTCGCCGCAGTGTGCCTGGTGTCGACAGCTCTGGCGGCGTTTGCGGCGCGGTTCGGAGCGCTGCGGGATCGCCCCAGGGCGCTGGAGCTGGGGGTGGCCGCCGGGCTTGGGCTGGTCGCCGGACGACTGGAGCCAGCCGAAGCGCTCATCTCGGTAGCAGGGCTCACTGCGCGTCCAGTGGTGTGGTTGGCGGTGACGGTGGCCCTGGGATACCTGGCCGCGGTGGCCGCCATTGGCCTGCGGGAGCTGCTCCACCCGGTGCGTCGCCTGCGGCTGCCCTTTCTGGCCTCGTTGCTGGTAGCGGCCGCGGCCACCGCCGGTTCGTGGCTGGGCCCGGTAGCTGCGGCACTGGTGGCCGCAGCTGGCCCGCGCAGCCGGGCGTGCTGGACCGCGACAACGCTGGTCGGCTTCTGGATCGTGGGCAGCACCCTGGCGTCGTGCGCCTGGGTCGAGCCGCTGCGAGATGCCGGGCTGCTGCTGCTCGGAGGTGCGGGGGTGCTCGTCACGCTGGCGGCAGTCGAACAGTGAGGGAACGCTCCCACGCTACAATCCGGCCGTGCGGGCATCCGCCTTCCTCGCCCTGCGGCTGGTGCGCCGTCGCAGCACACCGCTGCTGCGCTCCAGCGCTCTGGCCGCGCTGATCGCCGTGGCGCTCGGGGTGGCGGCGCTGGTGGTGGTGCTGGCGCTGATGACCGGCTATGGGGATGCGCTCCGAGCCGGCATCATGACGGCCACCGGAGACGCAGTGGTGCTGCCGCCGCCGGGGGACAGCCCGGCGCTGACGGCCGCTCGACTGCGGCGGGAGCCGGCCCTTCTCAGGCTCGGGGAAGTCGCCTACCTGCCGGGGCTGCTGCAGAAGGAGGAAGGGTCTCCCGTGGTGGTTACCGTGAAGGCGGGTGGCTCGGGGAGGATTGCCGCCCTGCCGCCGGACGATGGCGATGGGCCCCTCGCTGTGGCTGTCGGCCAGGGGGTGGCGCGGAGGTTGGGGCTGGCGGAGGGGGAGGTGGCGCTCCTGCAAACGGCGGTGGAGGGCGTCGGCCTGCGCAGCGTTACGGTGAAGATTGCTGACGTCTTCGAGACGGGCTTCGCAGAGCTGGACGAGGGGTGGGTGCTGACCTCCTTTGCGCCGCTGGCGGACCGGCTGGGACGTCTGCCGGGGGGCGCCGTCGAGGTGTGGTTTCAGGACCGGAAACAGGTTGAATCGCTCCGCGAGCGAGTCGAGAAGATTTGTGGTCCGGGATGTCTGTTGACCACCTGGGAGGAGAGCGAGGCCAACCGCGCCTTGTTTGCCGCCCTCACCTGGCAAAAGCTGTCGTTGGCGCTGGTGCTGTCGTTGGTGGTGGCGGTAGGAGCGTTCGAGGTTGCGGCGGCCCTGGTGGTGCTGGTGACGGAGAAACGTCGCACGCTGGGTGTGCTGCTTGCCGTTGGCGCCCAGCCCAGGCTGATCAGGCGTACCTTTCTCCTGGCTGGCACCCTGCTGGGAAGCGCCGGGGTCGGTGCTGGCCTGGCGCTGGGGATCGGGGTGGTCGGTCTCTTGACCTTGCTGAAGATCCCTAGCTTTCCTCCCGACGTCGCCTCGGTCTACATGGTGGAGCGGATCCCCTTTCACCTCCGCGTCAGCGATCTCGCCGTGGTTCTCGCCGTGGGCATCCTGGAGGTTGCCGTCGCCTCCTACGTGCCGGCCCGCAAGGTGGCGCGGCGTGACCCTTCCGAGGTGCTACGTTGGGTGTGAAAGGGCGCCGCTGGGAGGTGCAGTTCCACCCGGGCACGGGCGGTGGCGTGCGCCGCTGGTTCGTTTCGCAGGCGGTCCTCCTTTTCATGGCCATTGCCGCCGGCCTGACGCTGGCGGCCATGCTGGTGCTGGTGGCGCTCCTGCCGTCCTCGGCCCGCGCGGCCGTGACGCGGCTTTCTGCCGGGCCGGTACAACGCCAGAACGCTGCCCTCCATCGCGAACTCGCCAGCGAGAGGGAAAGGGCAATGGAAATGGCCGCGCGGTTGGAGCAGGTGCTCCAGCGGGGGAGACGGCTGTGCTGGACCCTGGGCGCCGGCGAGGCGAGCGTTGCGGCCCCCATCGCACCGCTCCCGCCCGTCTCCGCCGACGCGGTGGAAGTGGCGGCCTGGCTCGAGGCCCACAGCCAACGCCTCGTTTCCCTCGCTGAGGTGGTGGCCGGCCAGACGGAAGTACAGCGTCCCTGCCCCCTTCTCACTCTGCCGACAGCGCCACCCGTGGAGCCTTCGCGAGCCGTACCGGTGGCGGCGTTCGGCTGGCAAGTCTCCCCGTTCACCGGCAGGGAGGAGGCTCACCATGGAGTCACCCTGGCGGCGCCCGCCGGCGAGGCGGTGCGCGCTCCGGGGGCGGGGCGGATCGTCTACGCCGGGCGTCCCCGAGATCGGCGCGCCAACGAGTGGATGAGGTGGGGCACCATGGTGGTCATCGATCACGGCTGTGATCGGCTCACGCTGATGGGACATCTCGGCGATCTCAGTGTTCGCCCCGGCGCGAGCGTCCGACGGGGAGACAGGCTGGGGTCGGTGGGCGAAAGTGGGTGGACACGGGTGCCGGCGCTGTACCTCGAGATCCGCTGGCCGGTGGCTGGCAGGGTCCGTCCCATCGACCCCGCCATGGTGGCTCTCTGGCTGCGCCTCGACAACCCCGAGGCCCGCTTTGCGGATCCTGCCGCCGGCTTGCCGGAGACATTTTCGGCGCTGGACACCCTGCGCCTGGCTCGGTAGAGCTCCTTCGCCCTCACCGCACGCTACGGCGTGGAGGCTGACTTCATCCTCAGGCAGACCCCACCGAGTTGAAGGAGCTCCCCGGCGGTGGTAGCCTTCAGCTGCGGGAGGCGCGACGGCTCGCCGCCAGCATGGATGGAGGCCCGCGAGGGATGGTTGTGGGGTATGTAGATGGCCGGTTCAGAGCAATGGCGCCTCTCGGTGGACCGATCTGGACCCCCCCACGTGCCGCGGATCCTGGGAAGAGAGGGAGCGGGAGGCCGGTATGAGACAGACCGAGCTCAAACGTACGCCGCTGTATGAGTGCCACCTTTCCGCCGGGGGCAAGATGGTGCCGTTCGCCGGATGGGAGATGCCGGTGCAGTATCGGGGAGTCGTCGAGGAGCACCGGGCCGTGCGCAGTCGGGTGGGCCTCTTCGACGTGTCCCACATGGGGGAAATCGAGGTCACGGGCAGTCGGGCCCTGGACTTTCTGCAGTACGTGACCTGTAACGATGTTTCCAAGCTGACCGCCGGCCGGGCCCAGTACTCGGGTTTGATGACTCCGCGCGGCACCTTCGTGGACGATTTGCTGGTGCACAAGATGTCGGATCAGCAGTACCTCCTGGTGGTCAATGCCGCCAACAAAGACAAGGGTTACGCCTACCTCTGCGCCCAGGCGGCGGGGTTTTCCGGGGTGGAGGTCAATGACCGCTCGGCGCAGTGGGCGCAGTTGGCCGTGCAGGGGCCGAGGGCGGCCGACGTGGTGCAGCGGCTGACACCGGCGAAGTTGTCAGATATCAAATATTACCGCTTTGTCGTCGAAAAGGTGTGCGGGGTGGAGGCGATCCTGGCGCGCACCGGGTACACCGGCGAGGACGGTTTCGAGATTTACGTTCATCCCGCCCATGCTCCTGATCTCTGGAACGCCATACTGAAGGCCGGGGCAGAGGACGAGATCGTGCCATGCGGCCTGGGGGCCCGCGACACGCTCCGGTTCGAGGCGTGCATGCATCTGTACGGCAACGACATCGATGACTCCACCACGCCCCTCGAGGCGGGCCTGGAGTGGATCGTGAAGTTCGACAAGGGGCCGTTTCTGGGTCGCGAGGCGCTGCGTCGCCAGGAGGCCGCCGGCTTGAAGCGCAAGCTCGTGGGGCTGGAGATGATCGGTCGCGGCATCGCCCGGCACGGGTATCCCGTTCTCAAGGATGGCGAGCGCGTCGGCACCGTGACCTCGGGGACGTTCGCGCCGACCCTGCAGCGGGCTCTGGCGCTGGCCTACGTCGCCGTCGAGCTAGCCCGGGAGGGCGAGGAGCTGGACGTGGAGATACGAGAGCAGCCGGTGCGCGCGAAGGTGGTCGCCACACCCTTTTACCGTCGCCCCCGCTGATGGTTGCCCGGGCTGGCTGGGTGCGGCCCGAACACTGAAGGGAGGGAGCTGGTCTTATGAGCTATCCGCAGGATCGACGCTACGCGAAGTCGCACGAGTGGGTTCTTCTCGACGGCAGCACCGCCACCATCGGCATCACCAGCTATGCCCAGGAGCAGCTCGGAGACGTGGTGTTCGTCGAGTTGCCGGCGGTCGGCTCCACCCTGGAGCGCGACGGCGCCATGGGCAATATTGAGTCCGTCAAGGCGGTGTCCGAGGTGTTCGCCCCGGTGGCCGGCGAGGTGGTGGAGGTCAACGGCGCCCTGGAGGGGCGGCCCGAGCTCCTGAACACCGATCCCCACGGGGAAGGCTGGCTGGTGCGGGTGAAGATGGCGCCAGGGAGCGACGCGGGCCTGCTGACGGCGGCGGAGTACGAGGCGTTCCTGGCGGAGGAAGGGGCACACTGATGCATCGCTATCTGGCCGGCGACGAGGATCGCCGGAAAATCCTCGCCGCCGTGGGTGCGGCGAGCGTCGAGGAGCTGTTCGCGTCGATTCCGGCAGAGCTGCGCTGTGGGCCGCTGGAGTTGCCCCCCGCCCGCAGTGAGGAGGAGGTGCGGCAGGAGTTCTGGCGCCTCGCCGGGCGCAACCTGGCGCCCGACTGCACCGCCTGCTTCATGGGCGCCGGGGTGTACCGGCATCTCACGCCCGCCCTGGCGGACGCCCTCATTCAACGGGGCGAGTTCTTTACCGCCTACACGCCCTACCAGCCCGAGGTGAGCCAGGGCACCCTGCAGGCGATCTTCGAGTTCCAGACCTTCGTTTGCCAGCTCACCGGCATGGAAATCGCCAACGCCTCCCTGTACGACGGCGCCACGGCGGCGGTCGAGGCGGTGCTCATGGCCCATCGGATCCTGCCTGCGCGGCGGCGGGTGGTGCTGGCGGGGGCTCTCCATCCGGAGCACGTCGCGGTTCTCACCACCTACTGCGAACCCCAGGGAATCGCGGTGCATCGGGTGCCGCCCGGCGCCGGCGGGCGGGTCGATCGGGAGGCGCTGGCGGCGGCGGTGGCCGAGGATGTCGCCGCGGTGGTGGTGCAGTCGCCCAACGCCCTGGGAGTGGTGGAGGATCTCGCGGCCGTCGCCGCGGCGGCCCGCGCGGTGAAGGCAATGGCGGTGCAGGTGGTGTGCGAGGCCACCTCGCTGGGGCTGCTCACGCCCGGCGGCGAGCTGGGTTTCGACGTGGTGTGCGGGGATCTGCAGGCGTTCGGCATCCCCCCCGCCTTTGGAGGACCCCACCTGGGGTTTTTCGCCACTCGCCAGGAGTACCTCCGCCAGCTGCCGGGGCGACTGTGCGGGGAAACGGTGGACGTGGACGGCAGGCCGGGTTTCGTGCTGACCCTTTCGACCCGGGAGCAGCACATCCGGCGCGCCAAGGCCACCTCCAACATCTGCACCAACCACGGCCTGATGGCGCTGTACGTCACCATCGTGCTGTCGTTGCTGGGCAAGAAGGGAGTGCGGGAGGTGGCCATGGCCTCCCACGCCACCGCCGAGTACCTCAAGGCGACGCTGGGGTCGCCGGGGTCGGGGGTGACCCTGGCCTATCCGGACTCCCCCACCTACAACGAGTTTCTGGTGGTGTACCCGGAGCCGGACGAGTTGTTGCGGCGGCTGGCCGGGGAGGGGGTGCTGGGGGGCGTCTCCACCACCCGCTGGGGCGGGGCCTTGCCCCGGGGGATCCTGATCGCCGCCACGGAACGCAACACCCGGGGTGAGTGCGATCGCCTGCTCGATGGCATCAGGAGGCTGGCATGAACGGGGCGCGAGGACGGGCCCGCCGCGAAGGCGTCATCTTCGAGCGGTCGTCGCCGGGGCGAGTGGGGTATCAGCTGCCACCCCTGGAGGTTCCGCCGGTGGAGGTGACGCGGACCCTGGCCGGGGTGGCCCTGCGCGGCGAGATCGAGGAGCTGCCGGAGGTCAGCGAGGTGGATGTGCTGCGCCACTTCCACCGGCTTTCCCAGCTCAACTACTCGGTGGACGAGGGGCTGTATCCGCTGGGCTCCTGCACCATGAAGTACAACCCCAGGCTCAACGAAGAGCTGGCGCGCCTGCCCGGCCTGGCGCAACTGCACCCGCTGCAGCCCGAGGAGCAGGTGCAGGGGGCGCTGGAGTTGATGTGGGAGCTGGAGCAGGCCCTGGTGGCCATTACCGGCATGGCGAGGGTGACCCTGCAGCCGGCCGCCGGCGCCCACGGCGAGCTGACCGGGATGCTGATGGTGCGCGCCGCCTGCCTCGACCGCAACTCGCCGCGCAGCACGGTGCTCATTCCCGATTCGGCCCATGGCACCAACCCGGCCACCGCCGTCTTTGCCGGCTTCAAGGTGGTGGAGATCGCCTCCACCAGCGCCGGCACCCTGGACCTGCACGCCCTCGCCCGTCATCTGGAGGGCGGGGACGTCGCCGCGCTCATGGTGACCGTTCCCAACACGTTGGGGGTGTTCGAGCCGGAGATCGCCCGCGCCGCCGCCATGCTGCACGAACGCGGTGCCTTCCTCTACATCGATGGGGCCAACCTCAACGCCTTCGTCGGGATCGCCCAGCCGGGGGCGATGGGGGCGGACGTCATGCACATCAACCTGCACAAGACCTTTTCCACCCCCCACGGGGGAGGGGGTCCGGGGGCCGGTCCGGTGGCGGTGTCGCAGGCGCTGGTGGAGTACCTCCCGGTGCCGACGGTGGAGAGAACTGGCGACAGGTTGACCCTGTCGTACGATCGCCCCAAGAGCATCGGCAAGGTGCGGGGCTTTTACGGCAACTTCGGCATGCTGGTGCGGGCGCTGGCGTACATTCGCTCGCTGGGCCGGGACGGCCTCAAGGCCATGGCGGAGGGGGCGGTTCTCAACGCCAACTACATCCGCAAGGGCCTGGAGGAGGACTACCACCTCCCTTACCCGGGCAGCTCCCTGCACGAGGTGGTTTTCGACGACTCTCGCCAGGCCGCCCACGGCGTGAAGAACGTCGACATCGCCAAACGTCTGTTGGATTATGGGTTCCATCCGCCAACCATGTCCTTTCCGCTGATCGTCCACGGGGCGCTGATGATCGAGCCCACCGAAAGCGACGGCGTGGAGGAGCTGGACGCCTTCATCGCGGCGATGCGGCAGATCGCCCAGGAGTGCCGCGAGAACCCGGAGCTGGTGCGGGGCGCCCCCTACACCACCCCGGTACGGCGGCTGGACGAGGTGCGGGCAGCGCGATCGCCGGTACTGCGCTGGCGCCGCAACCCGCGATGAAGCCCGGGTGATCCCGGGGTCAGGAGGTGCATTGATGTTGCAGATGGTTCACGTTTTCGTCGACTATTGGAACTTTCAGCTGCGCTGGAACGAGCGAGGGGGCGAGGCGCGGTGCGACTGGGCCGCCCTTCCCGAGGTGCTCATGGGCGCCCTGACTCGCCTGCCGCTGGGGGAGGACCTGGACTTCCAGGGCATGCGGGTGTACGCCTCGTGCGACCCCGACGACGAGAACCTGCGCCGCTGGCTGGAGAACTTCGTGGAGCGGCAGCCGGGCACCAGCGTGGCGATTCTGGAGCGACGCCGGCGCTACGATCACATCCGCTGCCGTGCCTGCGGGTACGAGACGGGCACCTGCCCCTCCTGTGGCCAGCCGCTGGTGTGGTCGGCGGAGAAGGGGGTGGAGGCGGCCCTGATCACCGACATGTTCGATCTGGCGGCGGCAGATGCCATGGACGTGGCGGTGCTGGTCTCCTCCGACTCGGACTTCACCTATCCGACCGCGGCGCTGCAGCGGCGCGGGATCAAGGTGATCAACGCCATGTGGCGGGGGGCCGGTCAGGAGCTCGCCAGGGCGGCCTGGGCGACGATCGACCTGGATGAGCTCATCCCGAGGCTGGTCAGGGAGATGAGCGGGGAACGGCGGAGCGTAGCGGCGGCCGTCGTCGAGGGGGAAAGAACGTGAGCACGGCCGCCGCGGCCAGCATCGGCAGGTCGCGCAGGGCCAGTAGCCAGGCGTTCTGAACGTCCTGGGCGGAGGTGGAGAAACACCCGCAGGCCACGTCGATGCCGCGCACGGCGTTGATCATCAGGGCGGTGGTGAAGCAGGCCAGCAGCACCGTGGCCCACCCCGCCGCCGCCCGCCGGGCGATTCCCGTCACGAGCCCGAGGCCGATGAGTACCTCCATCCACGGCAGATAGATGGCGATGAGGTTGGTGAGCTGCGGGGGGATCAGGCGATACCCCCAGATGATGGTCACCAGGGGACGGGGGTCGAGCACCTTGTCGTGGGCGGCGTAGAGGAAGATGCCGCCCAGCGCCAGCGCCAGGACGAGATGCAGCCAGCGGTTGCGAAGGGTGTCGGACATGCTCATGGGGCCACCTCAGAGGCGCTCTCCACGGGCAGTCCCGCGGCGCGCCAGGCTGGCAGGCCGCCCAGCAGGATGTACGGTGGAGCGAGCCCGAGGCGACGCAGCTGCTGGGACATCAGCTGCTCGATGTCGGCGTCCGCCGTGTCGCCGTAAAGAAGAACGAGATCGGCGCCGCGCAGGCGAGCCTCCAGATCGGCGGGCAAGGCAGTGCCCAGTTCCGTGTAGGACAGGTGCAGGGCACCGGGAATGCGACTCTCGCCGTACGCTCCCAGCCCACGGGCGTCAATGAAGACGGCCCCCGGCAGGGATTGCCGGATCTCCTCGGCCGAGAGCACATCCATCCACTGGAAATCCACCCCCACC
Source organism: Acidobacteriota bacterium (assembly GCA_039961755.1). GTDB lineage: Bacteria > Acidobacteriota > Thermoanaerobaculia > Thermoanaerobaculales > Thermoanaerobaculaceae > CALEVZ01. The sequence continues at coordinate 14,615 of JABRVY010000007.1, forward strand.
TGGGGTGGCTGCTGGCCCGCCCCCCACCAGGCCAGGCGGCGAGAGGGGAAGAGGTTGGAAACCGTGCCCAGCACCAGCGTCGCGGCCAGGAGCAGGACCATGTCGCGGAGGAGGTGCTCGCGCATGGCCTGGGAGGGTAGCATACCGCGATGGTGCCTGGGTCTCGACGGCTGGCGATGATCGTCGCGGCGACGCTCTTGGTGCTGGCGGTGCTATGGGCGGTGGGGGATCGCCCACCCCGGATGCCCGCCGATGGGGATCACGGCGTCGAGCAGTCCGAGCTCTCCTGCCTGTCCTGTCACGGGGTCAGCGGCCGGGCGCCCCGGCCGCCTGACCACCCGCCCCGGGACGATTGTTACTCCTGTCACCGCGACGCCGGGGGACGGCTGCACCCCCGGCGGGATGCTCCCACCGAGCTGCCGGGGGGGTGGCGGGAGATGCGGCGCCGGGACGAGGCCCGCTGACGCAGGACCGGTGGGTCTTGTCCGACCCCTGGCCAGCTGAAGGCAGGATCACCGGCGATGGAGCTTTTCGATCGCCTGGGATTCGCGGAACTTCAGGATCCCCTGCTGCAACAGCGAGTAAACGATGAGCCGGCCGAGCAGCTTTTCCCCCGGGAAGAGGGCCAGCACCTGGGGCAGGGTGTAGCGCCCGTTGACCCGGGAAAGCACGAACGCCTCCTCCGGGGAGAAGCGCAGGTGGGTGGCCTGGTTGAGGTCCACCGCCAGCTCCAGGATGACGTCGCGGGAGGCGGCGGTGTTCTCGATCAGGCTGCGGATGCGGACTTCCAGCTCCAGGGCCTTCTCCAGGGCCTCGGGCACCTTGGGGTAGTTGCGCCGCACCCGGGAGAGCAGCTCGTACGCCTGCACCAGATCGCCCAGGGAAAGACTGGTTTCGGCTTCCCGCAGCGTCTCGCTCCAGCCGTCCTCCACCACCCCCGGGATGGGCAGGGGCTCGCCGGAGGGGGGGAGGATGGCGAAGGCGCCCTGCTGGACCCCCTTGAAGACGAAGCGCAGAATCTCGATCTCCGGCAGCCGGCACTCCAGGGCGATCTGCTCGATGCTGCGCACACCATCGATCTTGTCCAGGAGGGCGAGCTGGGCAGGCTGCAGCGCCGAACGCTTGATGGTTCGCGCCAGGCGGGGGATATGCTGGGAAGAGGGGATGATGGCCGCCATGCGCCGGGCCTCGTCGAGGCGGCGCGCCCCCTCCAGGAGGAAATGGTCGACGCTCAGGGTCAGTTCGCGGAAGAGGCGAGTGGGGAGGTTGTCGTCGAGGAAGCGAAAATCCCCCTCCTCCCAGAGCATGAGGTCGAAGATCACCTCTTCGGCGCGGACGCGCAGCAGGCGCTGCAACTCTTCCGGAGGCACGAGCCCGTGCTGAACGGCCAGCTCCCCCAGCGCCCGCTGCTGCTGCCCCTGCTCCTCCAGGAGGACCCGCAGCTGGCCCTCATCGAGATAGTTCCACCCCACCAGGAAGTAGCCCAGCCGCTCTCTGGGGTTGTCCGAGGCCACCGCGCACACCGCCCCCTGGGAGAAGAAGATGCGCTTGGTGAACTGCCGCCCGCGCACCACCAGGGTTCCCGTCTTGTGGCTCATGGCGAGCCACTGCATGAGGTCCGCAAACGGCATGGTGCGCAGGTTTCCGCTAAGCGGCACGGGCGCACCCCCCGATCAGCCCCCCCCCGCTCCAGGCAGCTCTCTTGGCAACGTTGACCACCATGCCCAGGGCAGGATAGCGCATGTGGGCGGTCCCAGGCGACCAGCCGACGGGGGAGTGCACGGCAAACCCTCGCCGCTGCGGCGATCTAGGCGATGACGAAGTTCCCGGCTTCGAGGATCTCCTTCAGGCGCGCCATGTACTGATCGGCGGTGGCGCCGTCGATCAGCCGATGATCGAAGGACAGCGCCATGAACGCCATGTCGCGGATGGCGATGGCCTCGCGGCCCTCCCCGTCGGTGATCACGGTGGGCCGCCGGTGGATGTGCCCCACGTGCAGGATGGCCACGTTGGGCTGGTTGATGACAGGTAACCCGAACAGTCCCCCGTAGGGCCCGGGGTTGGTGATGGAAAAGGTGGAGCCGTGCACGTCGTCGGGCTTGAGCTGCTTGGCGCGGGCGCGATCGGCGAGATCGGTGATGGCGCGCTGCAGGCCCACCAGGGAGAGCTCCTCGGCGCGCTTGACCACCGGGACGATGAGCCCGTGGGGCAGGGCGACGGCCACCCCCACGTTGATGTGCCGGTGGTAGACCACCTCGTTGCCATCCAGGGAGGCGTTGAGGACGGGAAAGCTCTTGAGCGCCTCCACCGCCGCCGCCATCACGAAGGGGGTGAAGGTGAGTCGCAGGCCGTACTGGGAGAGGAACGCGTCCTTGGCCCTCTCCCGCAGGGCGACGATGCGCGAGAAGTCCATCTCGAAGACGGTGTGCACGTGGGGGGAGGTGCGGCGGGAGGCCACCATGTGCTCGGCGATGCGCTGGCGCATGATGGACATGGGCTCCCGCAGCTCGTCGCCCTCGAAGGGCCGGCTGGGCCCCATGGTGGCGCCGGTGGCGTAGGCGGGCCCCTTGCCGGCGGAGGGCGGCGACGGCACGGCAGGCCTCGGGGCCGCAGCAGGGGGT
>JABRVY010000008.1:0-16291 GCA_039961755.1 Acidobacteriota bacterium
GTGGAGGGCGGTGAACGGGGCCCGGGGGGAGGGCCACCGAGGGACCGCCCCTTCCGCCCGCGTTTTCAAACACCGTAAACTGGAGTGCACGAAAGGAGAGGAGGTAGAAGAACGATGAAACGCGCGCTCGTTGTTCTGGCAATACTGGCTCTGGCCGTGCCGGCCATGGCCGAGGTGGCGCCGCCGCGCCTGGGGCCGCCACCCCCCTCCGCCGACACGCTGCTCGGGCAGCTGGGCCTGGAGGACGCCCAGGGCGCCCAGATGCGGCCGGAGCGGGCCCGGGAGATCGTCGTCCGCTTCCTGGAGCTCACCGAGGCGCAGCAGGCCCAGTGGGACGCGCTCCTCGACCAGCTCAAGGCGGCTCTCGAGCCGCTGCGGCTCCAGCTCGAGGACGTGCGCAAGCAGCTGGCCGAAGAGCTCAGGAAGCCCAACCCCGACCGCGCCAAGATCGCCGAGCTGATCCTGCGCGGCAAGGAGATCCAGGAGCAGATGGAGACGGCGCGGCGCGCCTACGCGCAGGCCTTCGAGGCCATGCTCACCCCCGAGCAGCAGGCCAAGCTCGCCTTCCTGCGTCGTGCGCAGCAGGTGGTGCCCCTGCTGCCGGCGTTCCAGCTGTACGGACTGCTTCCCCCGCTGCCCAACCCTCCGGGCAGGTAACTCACCGCGCTCCTCGTGCCAGGGGGACGGGCCACCGCGCCTGTCCCCCTTTTTCCGTGCCCGTGTCCGTGTCCGTGTCGGTGACCGTGACCGTGACCGTGCCCGTGGCCGTGACCGTGCCCGTGTCTGTGTCGGTGTCCGTGTTCGTGCCGGTGCCCGCTGGGTAGAATCATTCCCAGGGCGCTTCGCCGCGCCGGAGAGGAGCAGGTCCATGACGACATCACCCCCCCGACAACTGTCAAAACCCCTCACCCTGCGCCTCTCCCCGGCGCAGCACGAGGCGCTGACCACCGCCGCCGGCCAGGCCGGGCTGCCGCTGGCAACGCTGGCGCGCTGCTTCGTGAGCTTCGCCCTGGAGCGCCTGCAGCAGGGCGACCCCGCCATTCAGCGCGCCATTCGTGTCACCCGAGGCGGGTAGAGGCACCAGGTTGGTGTGTCGCGTGGGCCTCGGCTGTCTCGGAATCTGCTGCGCGGGATTGTGTGGGTTGTCCTTCCCGCGATCCGGCCGTTGATGAGCAACCGCCTGCCAGGGGGCGGCGGGTTCACCTGGATGGGAGCTGGAAGGCGCCCAACGGCTCGTTGGTGGCTTTGCTAATCTGGCCAGCAGTCTTGCAGGGGAGGTGACCGTGGTTTTCTCCGATGGCCTGACCAAAGCCCAGCGCCTGCTGGAGCTGCAGCACCTTTTCTGGCGCAATGCGGGTCGTCCCCTGGGCACGGCCGAAATCGCCCGTCGGCTGGGGATCAACCCCCGCACCGTCCGCAAGTACCTCACCGAGATGTCGGTGACCGGCCGCCTGCCCATCACCCGCCAGCGGCGGGCCTGGACTCTCGCCGAGGGCGCCCGCCTGGACGTCTTGCCCGTGCGCTTCTACCTGGAGGAGGCCACCGCCGTCTATCTCGCCGCCCGCCTCCTGCTGCGAGTCGTCGACGAGCCCAACCCCGCCGTCGGGGGGGCCGTGGCCAAGCTGGCCAGCGTGGTGCCGGCGGAGCTGCGGGTCTTCCTGGACCGCCTGGCCGACCGCACCGCCCCCGCCCAGGAGGGGGACTTCGCCCGCATCTTCCGCGCCCTGGCCTACGGCTGGGCCCTCTCCCGGGTGGTGGAGCTGGAGTACGAGCCCCGCTCGCGGGGCGGCGCCGCGCTCTCCTGCCGCTTCGAAGTCCACCTCCTGGAACCCTCCGCTGTAGGTTCCGCCCTCTACGCCGTCGGCCGCGCCGACCCCCCGGGGGAGATGCGCACCTTCAAGGTGGAGCGCATTCGCCGGGCCACCCTCACCCGGGACACCTTCACCCCGCCCGGCCCGGAAGCGCTGCTTTCCCGCCTGGACGCCGCCTGGGGGATCTGGCTGGCCGACGGGCCACCCGTCCCCGTGCGCCTGCGCTTTGCCCCCGCCGCCGCCTCCCGGGTGCGGGAGACCCGCTGGCACCCCTCCCAGCGCCTGGCAAGCCTGCCCGACGGCGGCGTGGAGCTGGCCCTCACCGTCACCTCCACCGTCGAGCTGCGCCCCTGGATCCTGGGGTGGGGCAGCCTCTGCGAGGTCCTGGAGCCCGCCGAGCTGCGCGCCGACATCGCCGCCGAGGCCGCCCGCGCCGCCGCCGCCTACGCCCTCCCCAACCCCGGTGGTGGCGCACCGAAGGCCCCCGGCGAAGGGCCCCCGCCGTGAGTGCCGGCGACGACGCCCCCCGAAGCTCCGCCTGGACCCCGTTGGGCGAGGGCCGCGAGCGTCGCGGCCGCGGGCACCCGCTGACGCCCTCCCGCCAATCGGCCCGTACTGGGCCGATTTCCACCGTACCTTCTCATGACAAGTGCGGGGGGTTGACCCCAGCCGCCAACAGGTCTTGTTTCACACCTGGTCTTTGGGTGGAGGTGGCATGACGTCATCGGAGATTTCTCACTTCGAACACGACTTCCAGGACCAGGCGCACGACCGCACGGACCTTGACCAGCGCTTCTGGGCCCACAGCGCGAACGCTGCTGGGAAGTGGCACGGGTTACCGGAACACCTGGCGGGAGTGGCAAGACTGGCGCGCCAGTTTGCCGAGCCGTTCGGCGCCGGGGATTGGGGTTATGTCGCCGGGCTCTTGCACGACGTGGGAAAGTTCTCCGCGGCCTTTCAGGTCCATCTCCGCAAGAGCTCCTCTGATGAATGCCATTCATCGGAGTTGCGGGGGACGGTAGACCACACGAGCGCTGGAGCTCAGTACGCCGTGGAACGCTTTCCGGTTCTCGGCCACCTCCTCGCATACGCCATCTCAGGACATCACGGGGGACTTCTGGATGCCATCTCCGACCTCACCTGCCTGGAGAAGAGGCTTGGAAAAAACGTAGAGAACTGGAGCCATGGGCTGCGGCTCCTAGTCCTCCCTGACCTGCAACTTCCAAATTTCCTGCGTGACGTTCTGGCGAGTCGAGAACGGGACCCGAAACGGGTGGCATTCTCATTCGCCTTCTTCGTCCGCATGCTGTTTTCATGTCTGGTAGACGCTGACTTTCTTGATACCGAAGGTTTCTTTGATGCCGACCGCAAAAGCGCCAGACCGGCCTGGCCCGCCGACGTAATGGCCCGAATGGAGCAAGCGCTCTGTGCTTTCGCTGACCGCCTCCCAGAGCCAGCAAGTCGGATCTCCCGGCACCGGGCAGAAATTCGGCAATCGTGCCTGGTCGCCGCAAGCAAAGAGCCAGGTTTCTTTTCCTTGACCGTTCCGACTGGTGGAGGCAAAACGCTCTCATCCCTCGCGTTCGCCCTTAGCCACGCGCAGCGTCACGGCCTTCGTCGCGTCATCTATGTTGCACCCTTCACGAGTATCATAGAACAAACCGCAGAAATCTTCCGACAGGTTTTTGAACCACTCCTAAAACTGCAATGGCCAGATCCGGTTCTGGAGCATCACAGCGCCATCGATGTCGGCGAAGAGACCGTTGCGAGTCGTTTGGCTTCGGAGAATTGGGACGCTCCCCTGGTCGTTACGACTGCCGTGCAGTTTTACGAATCGCTTTTCGCAGACAGTGTCAGTCGATGCCGGAAGCTACACAACATATCGAAATCTGTCGTGATCCTCGACGAAGCACAGAAGCTCCCCGTAGATTTCTTGAGTCCCTGCCTCATGGCGCTTCATGAACTCGTAGCCAACTACCGGGCGACGGTACTCTTGTGTACGGCGACGCAACCCGCCGTCGGCCGCCGCGAGGGCTTCCCTCTTGGTCTCGATAATATTCGAGAAATTGTCGACGATCGGCGGACACTATATTTGCAATTGCGACGCGTTGCTGTCCGTGACTTGGGAACAGTGGGCGATGAGGAGTTGAGCCGGCGCCTGGCCGACGAGCGGCAGGTCCTATGCATCGTGAACACGCGCAGGCACGCCAGGCTTCTCACCGAGCAGCTTCTTCCCACAGTCGATGCGATCCACCTCAGCGCGGCGATGTGCGCGGAACATCGAAGTCAGGTTTTTCGTCGTTGTCGGGAACTCTTGGCAGCCGGCGAACCCTGCCGGGTGATCTCCACCCAGCTCGTGGAGGCCGGCGTCGATGTCGACTTTCCGGTAGTCTTCCGTTCTTTGGCCGGTCTGGACTCGCTGGCGCAAGCGGCAGGCCGGTGCAACCGCAACGGTCGACTCACCGAAGGTCGCGTGTTTCTCTTCCGGTCCGAACATGGGCGGAACGAGGCGTACCTGCGTGACACCGGGAACGTCGCCGTGCAGCTCTTGGGTGACAAGGGATTTGCGCCGCTATATGAGGACCCCTTGTCGTTGGAGGCAATCGAACACTATTTTCGGCTATATTACTGGGAGCAGCGTCAGCGCTGGGACCGCCGCCAGCTTCTCGATAGCTTCAAGTTGGAGCAATGCAGGAGCCTTCCATTTCAGTTTTCCTTTCGTACCGTGGCAACAGCCTTCCGGTTCATCGAAGACAGCGGCCGAGCCGTGGTGGTTCCCTGGGGAGAAAAAGGGAAGGAGCTGGTCGAGGAGTTGCGGCGTGGAGGCGAGTCCCTAACCAGATGGATGGTGCGCGCACTGCAGCGGTACACTGTTCAAATCCCTTCAAGGACCTGGCACGACGCCGTTGGCAGCGAAATCACGCTGCTTTCAAAAGATTGTGCCGTTCTCGCCTGTCCGGAGGTCAACTATAGCGAACGCTTCGGGGTCGATTTGAACCGGCAGAATCTCAGTCCTGACACTTTGATCGTATGATTAGGGAGGTGGTATGAGCTACGGTGTGAGAATCGAGGTCTGGGGGCCCTACGCATCGTTTAACCGACCAGAGATGAAGGTCGAGCGAGTGTCCTACGACACGCTGACGCCAAGTGCGGCACGGGGAATCCTGGAGGCGATCTACTGGAAACCCGAGATGCGATGGCTGGTGGACCGTATCCATGTCTTGGCGCCTGTCAGATTCACCCACATCCGGCGCAATGAGATAGACCAGCTCATCGCGGTCAGGAACATCGAAAGTGCCATCCGCGGCAGTCCGGTTCGTCTTGGCATTGACGTGGAGGACCACAGGCAACAGCGGGCGGCGATGATCCTGCGCGACGTCCGTTATGGGATAGAGGCCCACGTCGAAATCATCGATCGCACGACGATCGACGGCCGTGAGCTGGAGCACCCGGAGGCCAAGCACCTCGAAGCTTTCAAGCGGCGTGCCCGGCGCGGGCAGTTTTTTCACCACCCGTACCTCGGGTGCAGAGAGTTTCCAGCGAGTTTTCGTCTGCTCGAAAACGGTGAGGAATTTCCACCTGCTCCGGAAGAGTTGCGGGGTAACCGTGACCTTGGCTTCATCCTCTGGGATTTGGTGTTCTCTGACGATCCTCAAGGAAGAGTGATCGAGAGCCACCGAGGACGGAGGGTCCGGGTGGAACCCCGCTTTTTCCACGCTCGGATGGTCGATGGGGTCATCACCGTGCCGCCGCTCGATGAGACGAGGGGGTGAGGGATGATCCTGCGCGCGCTTTTCGACCTCTACGAGCGCCTCGAACGGGACCCTGACTATGAACTGGCGCCGCCTGGCAGGAGCTTTCAGAGAATAACCTTTGTGGTGGTCCTCCAACCTGACGGGCCGCTTTTCGACATTCAAGATGCGCGTCAGCCCGGGAAACGGGGCATGCTGCCCCGGCGGGTGCTGGTTTTGGGCACCACCAAGCCTTCCGGCGCCGGCCTTAACCCCTGTTTTCTCTGGGATGCACCCGGGTATCTGCTCGGGTGGGATCCAGACAACCCGGGGCGAGCCCGGCGCACCTTCGAGGCTTTCCGAAAAAAGCACCTCGATCTGGAGTCGCATATTGCCTGCGCAGAGTTTTCGGCCGTGTGCAGGTTCCTGGAAAGCTGGGATCGCGAACGAGCCCTCGCCTATCCGATTCTGGAGGAGCTAAAAACGGGGTTCGGGGTATTTCAGATTCGGGGTCAAGCTGAGTTTGTACACGAGCATCCCGAGATCGTGTCGTTTTGGGATTCCCAGATGCGCGAGGCTGCTCCTGGTCCTGCGGGCCAGTGCCTCATCACGGGAGAGAGCGCCGCGATTGCCCGCCTTCACCCGAAACTCAAAGGAGTCGCCAACTCCCAACCGAGCGGCGCGACCATCGCCGGCTTCAACGATCCGGCATACTGGTCGTACGGGCTCGAACAGAGTTTCAATGCCCCGGTCAGCGAGGAGGCGGCTCGCAGGTATACCAGCGCCGTGAACGCGATCCTGGAAGGTCCAAAGAAGGTGAAGCACCGGTTGGTCGTCGGGGGTACGACGGTAGCCTTTTGGACGGACCGCCCGAGCCCGGCGGAAGACATTTTTCTACCATTCATGGAGGAAGGCTCGGGCGCCGCCTTGGTGGCCACCGCTCAGGATGAAACCGTGCGGGCCAAGCTCGAGTCCTTTCTCAGGGCGCTGCAACGTGGGCGCGAGGCTTACAGCGAACTGGATAGCGACCCCGACGGTACTCTCTTCTTCATCCTTGGTCTCGCAGCGCCGACCCCGGCCAGGGTGGCGGTCCGCTTCTTCCACCGCGGCACTCTGGCGGAGCTCCTGGACAACCTGCGCCGACACCATCTCCATATCCACACTGAGCGGCGCTTTGGGGACAACACGAAGCGCCCCGAGCCTGAGCATCCCCCGGCCTGGTTCCTGCTCAAGGAGACCGCGCCCCCAAAAGGTGAAATCCCCCCGGTTCTTCCGGGCAAGTTCATCGAGGCTGTGGTTACTGGCAGACGATACCCGGAAGCGCTTTTCGGCGCCGTCATGCGGCGGATCGGCGCTGACCGGGTCGTCAGCTACGCTCGTGCCTGCCTAATCAAGGGCTACCTGGTCCGCAACTTAGGAAAGGAGGTACCTGTGTCCCTCGATCTGTCGCGAACGGAGCCCGCCTACCGTCTGGGGCGTCTGTTTGCCGCGCTGGAGAAAACCCAACAGGAGGCACTGGACAATATCAACACGACGATTCGTGACCGTTTCTACGCGGCGGCCTCAGCAACGCCGGCGTCAGTGTTTCCCAGGTTACTCCGTACGTATCAGCACCACCTGGGCAAGCTCGAGGCTGGTCACAAGGTCAACCGGGAAAAACTCGTGCAGGAAATCCTAGCTGCTGTCGACGAGATTCCGGCCCACCTCGGTCTGGCCGAACAAGGTCTCTTCGCGCTTGGGTACTACCATCAGATGAACGCCTTCTTCACCAAGAAGGAAGGAAAGACGGCAGAGCCGTCTCTGCAGTGAGAGAAAGGAGAAACCGATGAGACGCTCCGACTTTGTCTATATTTTTGATGTCAGAGACGCCAACCCGAACGGCGACCCCGATGCTGGCAATTTGCCTCGGGTGGATCCGGAGACCGGCCATGGTCTGGTGACCGACGTCTGCTTGAAGAGGAAAGTCCGCAACTATGTCAGCCTGACGAAGAACGACAGCATCGGCTTTCGGATCTACTTTCAGGAAAAGGCCGTTCTTAACAAGCTTCACGGCGAAGCGTGGGAGAATCACCCCGATCCCGAAGTTCGTAAACAGAATGATCGGTCCAGGCTGCCCAGAGAGGTCGAAAGAGCTCGGGAGCTTACTCAGTTCATGTGCCGCAACTATTATGATATTCGAACCTTCGGCGCGGTCATGAGCACGGAGGTGAACTGCGGTCAGGTTCGGGGGCCTGTGCAGATCTCGTTTTCAAGATCGGTGGATCCCATCGTCACCCTCGAGCACGCCATCACTCGGAGTTCGGTGACAAATGAGCGCGATCTGGAGAAGGAACGTACCATGGGTCGCAAGTTTACCGTGCCCTATGCGGTGTACTTGGCGCAGGGCTTCGTGAACCCCTTTCTTGCTCGCCAGACGGGTTTCAGCGAGAATGATCTCCTCCTCCTTTGGGAGGCGCTCCTCAACGCCTTTCAGTTCGATCAGTCCGCGGCGCGGCCGGCTGGCAGTATGACTGCCCGGAAGCTCATCGTTTTCGAGCACGACAGCGAACTTGGCAGCGCGCCATCACATGCTTTGCTCGAGCGAGTGGTGGTGGAACGGCGGGACCGCGCGGTGCCGGCACGTGACTTTTCGGATTATCGTTTGGAGGTCAACGATGGGGGCCTGCCAGCCGGCGTTAAGGTAACCTGTTTACGTTAATGAACAGCGTTGGCCGCAGAGTCTGGTGCGACCTGTCGCCTCCTGCCTCGGTGATGCGAGTCGAGAGAGAGAACCTCCCACTGGGCCCAGAGGGGTCCGTCAGCCAATTAACATTCGAGCACGGGCGAATAATTATTCGAGCATGATCGACAAACGCTTCCCCCATGCCTATTCGACCGTGTTGGCGGTGCTTCAGGGAAGGCTCGCTGGGCCAGCACCCGGACGAGTTCAACTCCTTTCGGGGCCGGGGCAGGTGGGGAAAATCCACCTGCTGGGGGCACTCCTACAGGCGGCGGCGGACGTGACTGTGTATGGCGCCGGGGATTCCGCTGGGGCCGGGGTGGCCGCCTGCTCGTGGATGCAGTTCCTTCTCGAGGGGCCGCCACCGTGAGGAACGAGAAAAACTTTCTCGACGAAGAGGATCTTCTCCCTCTTTCGGCGTTGCAGCATCTGGTGTTCTGCGAGCGACAGTGCGCGCTCATCTACATCGAACAGGTGTGGAGGGACAACCCGCTTACCTTCGAGGGTAGCCACCTTCATCACCGTGTACATGAACAGGCGCCGCGGCGAGAGCGCCGCGGCGACGTCGTGATCTGTCGAGGCGTCCACCTACAGTCCCGCACACTCGGGGTATCCGGCATCGCCGATGTCGTCGAGTTTCACCGCGTGGCTCCGGACGCTGCGACGGCAACGGACCCGCGCGGGCGCGGCGCGTGCCTGCCGGGCCTCACCGGTCTGTGGCGGCCTCACCCGGTGGAGTACAAGCGGGGAAAGCCCAAACCCGATCACTGCGATGAGGTGCAACTCTGTGCTCAGGCGATATGCCTCGAAGAAATGCTCAACGTTGAGCTGAACGAGGGGGCTCTTTTCTACGGTGCCACGCAGCACCGCCATGAGGTGCAGTTTACTGGCGAACTGCGCGGGGAGACGCGGGCGGCTGCGGTCCGCCTGCACGAACTGGTGGCCACCGGCCGCGCGCCGCGGATCGAGAAGCAGCCGAAGTGTCGAAGTTGCTCCCTTTTTGAGATTTGTCGACCTGACGCTACGGCGCCTGGGCGTTCCGCGCGTCGCTTCCTGGCCAACGTGGTGCGGGCAGCCCGCAGCGCCGAAGGAGAGCCGGGGTGAAGAAGCACCACAATACGCTCTTCGTGACGACTCAGGGTGCGTACCTCGCCGCCGAAGGGGAAACAGTCGTCGTTCGTGTCGATGGGAAGGACAAGGCGCAATTTCCCTTGCACATGCTGGAGGGGGTGGTGTGCTTCGGCCAGGTGTCGTGCAGCCCGTTCCTCCTCGGTCGGTGCGCCGAACGGGGCATCGGAGTCTCGTTCCTGACTGAACGGGGGCGATTCCTGGCCCGGGTCCAGGGCCCTGTCACGGGCAATGTATTGCTCAGGCGGACCCAGTATCGCCTCGCCGACGACCCCGAGGCGGCAGCACGGGTGGCCCGCAGCGTCGTCCTTGCCAAACTGGCGAATAGCCGCACGGTGCTGCTGCGGGCAGCACGCGACCACCCCACCAGCCCCGGCGTTGAGGATTTGCGTGCCGCCGCCGCGGGGCTGGCGCGGGCGATCGATCGGCTGGAGGGGGCGCCCGACGTGGACACCGTCCGGGGGGTGGAGGGAGACGCCGCCCGCCTGTACTTCGACGTCTTCGACCACCTCATCGTGGCGCAAAAGGGCGGCTTTCGCTTCCACGGAAGGACTCGTCGCCCCCCGCGGGACAGCGTCAACGCGCTGTTATCTTTCGTGTATGTCCTGTTGACGCACGACGTGGCTTCGGCGCTCGAGGCGGTGGGTCTGGACCCCCAGGTGGGGTTCCTGCATCGCGACCGACCCGGGAGACCGGGTTTGGCGCTCGACCTGGTGGAGGAGTTTCGGGCCTTCATGGCCGACCGATTGGTGTTGTCGCTGGTCAACCGGCGCCAGATTTCGGCCGAAAACTTCGTTCAAGGTGAAACTGGCGCAGTGTGGATGGACGACGAAACGCGCAAGACGGTTCTGGTCGCCTATCAGGAGCGCAAACAGGAGGAGATACGCCACCCATACCTGGAGGAAACCACGACCGTAGGCATGCTCTGGCACCTTCAGGCCTTGCTGCTCGCCAGGTTCTTGCGCGGCGACCTCGACGACTACCCACCCTTCGTATGGAGATAGGGGGGCGACCATGATGGTAGTGGTCAGTTACGACGTTTCCACCACCGACCCGGCCGGGCCGAAGCGACTGCGCCGGGTTGCCAAGGCCTGCGTGGATTTCGGGCAGCGGGTCCAGAATTCGGTCTTTGAATGCATCGTCGACCCGACCCAGTGGACTCAGCTCAAGTTACGACTCCTCGCGGAGTTTGACGCGGAACGGGACAGTCTGCGATTCTATTTCCTGGGAGCAAACTTCAGAAACAGAATCGAGCACTATGGTGCCAAGTCGGTGCCGGACCTGGAGGGGCCATTGCTCGTCTGAACAGCTTGCGCGAACCTCGAGCGCTCATCTTCAGGGCGGGGGGTTCGCGCACTTCGGAAGGTGATCTTTGACAATAGATTAACCAGGACACTGCGGGGCCGCCCGCCGGGCGACAGAGCTGTCGCATCAGGGTTCGCGGTGACGGTGCAGGAAGTGGTTGTATTGCGTAGAATAGGGAAGCAGGGGGTCGCGCCCCGCGCGGGGCGCGCGGATTGAAACCAAGTCAGCTTGTACAAGGTCGATCCAAGCGAGGCGTCGCGCCCCGCGCGGGGCGCGCGGATTGAAACAGCGCGGAGGTGGTCCATCTCCAGTTCTGCCCTGGGTCGCGCCCCGCGCGGGGCGCGCGGATTGAAACCTCCTTGCGGAGCTTGGCGATCTCCTGCCAGGGGGTCGCGCCCCGCGCGGGGCGCGCGGATTGAAACCAGGCCGCCGTCTGCCCCGCGTGCAGGTGCAGCGTGTCGCGCCCCGCGCGGGGCGCGCGGATTGAAACCATTTCACAAGCGACGCGATGTAGGCGGACCGCAAGTCGCGCCCCGCGCGGGGCGCGCGGATTGAAACCTCCGTCCTGATGCGTTTACCGTTGACCCACCATTGTCGCGCCCCGCGCGGGGCGCGCGGATTGAAACTTCCACTCGATGGACGCCCCGTCATCGCCCACCCGTCGCGCCCCGCGCGGGGCGCGCGGATTGAAACTACGATGCGAACATTGCTCTTGAGCGCACGTCGCGGTCGCGCCCCGCGCGGGGCGCGCGGATTGAAACTGCTTTGACCTGCTACCACCATGGGAGCGACAGGGTCGCGCCCCGCGCGGGGCGCGCGGATTGAAACAGGAGTATGACGCGGATGACTACTCCGACGACACGTCGCGCCCCGCGCGGGGCGCGCGGATTGAAACCTCCTGCTCAATCTCAAGGCCCTGCGCCCCGACCATGTCGCGCCCCGCGCGGGGCGCGCGGATTGAAACTTCTCGTCGGCGGTCGGTAGAACGTCCGACCGCTGTCGCGCCCCGCGCGGGGCGCGCGGATTGAAACTGCAAACATGGCCTCGACGGCGCTCGGGGCGGTGTGTCGCGCCCCGCGCGGGGCGCGCGGATTGAAACAGCTCGGCCAGGATCAGCCGCGGTGGCCGGACGAGTCGCGCCCCGCGCGGGGCGCGCGGATTGAAACATGCCCTTAATAATGCAACGCCAGTGCCAACATGTCGCGCCCCGCGCGGGGCGCGCGGATTGAAACCCGAGTCTGCCACCGAAGTGGCGCGGCGATCCTCGTCGCGCCCCGCGCGGGGCGCGCGGATTGAAACATTGCCTTCTCGCATTGTCGTATCTCCTTGGTATCGTCGCGCCCCGCGCGGGGCGCGCGGATTGAAACGAGTGCGGGCCTCAGCTCGATCAGCTCAACGTCGGTCGCGCCCCGCGCGGGGCGCGCGGATTGAAACTGATACCACGGCCGCCCCTGCAGCGCGACGTATTGTCGCGCCCCGCGCGGGGCGCGCGGATTGAAACCCCAGCTCATCAACCTTGGTCGGCGGCGGAGGCGGTCGCGCCCCGCGCGGGGCGCGCGGATTGAAACACCGAGCAGGAAGAGAAGATGATCAAGGCCATGCGTCGCGCCCCGCGCGGGGCGCGCGGATTGAAACGCTTGTGACGCTGCTGTCGTCCGGGTCTGCGGCTGTCGCGCCCCGCGCGGGGCGCGCGGATTGAAACCAGTACGTGAGCTGGCCGTTGGCCACGGTGCAGCGTCGCGCCCCGCGCGGGGCGCGCGGATTGAAACCAGCAGGAAGCTCTCGCCGGCATCTTGAGCGAAGTGTCGCGCCCCGCGCGGGGCGCGCGGATTGAAACGACGATCCGCCCCAGGTCGGGGCGGTCGCCACGTCGCGCCCCGCGCGGGGCGCGCGGATTGAAACGTGGAGTCAACAGCTTGCTCATGCACAACGACAAGTCGCGCCCCGCGCGGGGCGCGCGGATTGAAACTGGAGCGTGACGCTCACGGCTGCATAACCAAAAAGGTCGCGCCCCGCGCGGGGCGCGCGGATTGAAACCCCGGCTCAAACTCACGGTGTCCGTGCACTCGGTCGTCGCGCCCCGCGCGGGGCGCGCGGATTGAAACACCCATGCCGCGATGGCCACCCCATCGCGGCGCACGTCGCGCCCCGCGCGGGGCGCGCGGATTGAAACTGAATGCGCTTGTACAACGCCAGCTCAGCGGTGTGTCGCGCCCCGCGCGGGGCGCGCGGATTGAAACGTGGAGTCAACAGCTTGCTCATGCACAACGACAAGTCGCGCCCCGCGCGGGGCGCGCGGATTGAAACAAAATATAGACTGCCGCCATCTTTTCCTCCCTGCGGGTCGCGCCCCGCGCGGGGCGCGCGGATTGAAACTGGCGACGTCGAGTCCCCCAAGACGAGATTATAGGGTCGCGCCCCGCGCGGGGCGCGCGGATTGAAACCTCAACAGCACTAAAAACGCAATGCTCGACCAAGTCGCGCCCCGCGCGGGGCGCGCGGATTGAAACCTCCACCTGTAAACGGGTAGATCAACGACCAGATGTCGCGCCCCGCGCGGGGCGCGCGGATTGAAACATCGCCCGGCAGCTTCGAGCTGCCAGGCGCCGGCGTCGCGCCCCGCGCGGGGCGCGCGGATTGAAACGGCGCCACCACCGGGCACACGGCCGGCGACAAGTGTCGCGCCCCGCGCGGGGCGCGCGGATTGAAACACGGCCTCCAGCGCCACCGTGAGCGTGGAGGTCATGTCGCGCCCCGCGCGGGGCGCGCGGATTGAAACATCTTGGCCCTGACGCTCGCGTTACGGGGCTCCACGTCGCGCCCCGCGCGGGGCGCGCGGATTGAAACACCGCGGAGGTGATGGAGGTGTCCCGTGGCTGAGGTCGCGCCCCGCGCGGGGCGCGCGGATTGAAACGAGATCCCGGCCTCCCTCATCGCCGGCGCTGTCGTCGCGCCCCGCGCGGGGCGCGCGGATTGAAACCGGCGGACGGTGGCGGAGGAGGCGACGGCGACCAGTCGCGCCCCGCGCGGGGCGCGCGGATTGAAACACCGTGTAAGCGGTGAGAGTCTCACCGGTCGCGCGTCGCGCCCCGCGCGGGGCGCGCGGATTGAAACTCGCCGCCAGGGTCACGGTCCCCGTGCCAACGTTGGTCGCGCCCCGCGCGGGGCGCGCGGATTGAAACTACGACGGCCAGTTCGAGCGCCCGGCTGGGGTGAGTCGCGCCCCGCGCGGGGCGCGCGGATTGAAACTGGACCGTGTAGGAGACAGCGCATGGAACGTGAGGTCGCGCCCCGCGCGGGGCGCGCGGATTGAAACAAGAACCTTGCCAGCGTCAGTGGAGGCGATGTTGTCGCGCCCCGCGCGGGGCGCGCGGATTGAAACAGGCGGCGGTTGACTGGATCTCCCACGGTTGGATGTCGCGCCCCGCGCGGGGCGCGCGGATTGAAACCCGACGTTGGCCGCCGCGCGGCAGTTTCGCGCCGGTCGCGCCCCGCGCGGGGCGCGCGGATTGAAACATGTAGATCCCCGAGTTGTGCCGGTACAAGAAGTGTCGCGCCCCGCGCGGGGCGCGCGGATTGAAACGGGGAGTTGCAGAGTGAGGTGGTGGCGCAGCAGTGTCGCGCCCCGCGCGGGGCGCGCGGATTGAAACTCTACGCTGCCTTGGGATATCCCAGAGATCCGGGGTCGCGCCCCGCGCGGGGCGCGCGGATTGAAACTTTGGGGATAACTCGTGTCGCTGGCGTCGTTTACGTCGCGCCCCGCGCGGGGCGCGCGGATTGAAACTGGCGTGACCACGTCCTGCCTGGTCACCCGCCGGCGTCGCGCCCCGCGCGGGGCGCGCGGATTGAAACGCCCGATTGGCCATCGCGCGCAAGTGCTCGATTCGGTCGCGCCCCGCGCGGGGCGCGCGGATTGAAACTAGAGGGTGCAAAGAGTGCGGCTGAACTGGACGCGTCGCGCCCCGCGCGGGGCGCGCGGATTGAAACGCGATCGTCTACGCCGCGGACTCGGCCAACGAGGGTCGCGCCCCGCGCGGGGCGCGCGGATTGAAACCCTCGATGATGGCGAAGCAGTCCAAGACCATGAGGTCGCGCCCCGCGCGGGGCGCGCGGATTGAAACTCCCGGCGTCTGTACTGGCAAGGTCGCGGCCGCTGGTCGCGCCCCGCGCGGGGCGCGCGGATTGAAACGCTCAGACAGACGACGGAGCGGCTCAACGCCGAGGTCGCGCCCCGCGCGGGGCGCGCGGATTGAAACCCGCCGACGCCAGAGTGGCCGTACGAGACCTACCGTCGCGCCCCGCGCGGGGCGCGCGGATTGAAACCGCAACGCGACCTACGGCGAAATCCCGGTCTGGGGTCGCGCCCCGCGCGGGGCGCGCGGATTGAAACTCATCGACAACGCGGCCGCTAACGTCGACGGCTGGTCGCGCCCCGCGCGGGGCGCGCGGATTGAAACTTTTTGCCCTTTTTGCCCCTACTTGGCCACCTTTTGTCGCGCCCCGCGCGGGGCGCGCGGATTGAAACTCGTCCTGTACCTCGGCAAGGTGCGTGTCGGACACGTCGCGCCCCGCGCGGGGCGCGCGGATTGAAACGAGCAGGTAGTGATAGCCGATGTCACTCCAGCCGGTCGCGCCCCGCGCGGGGCGCGCGGATTGAAACGGCGAGTTGCAATCAGAAGTTGTGCAGCAGCAGTAGTCGCGCCCCGCGCGGGGCGCGCGGATTGAAACCCGGGAGCGTGGCGCTCCTCACCAAGCCGACCGCGTCGCGCCCCGCGCGGGGCGCGCGGATTGAAACACGTGGTGCCGGCCACCGAGGGCCTCGACCTGCGGTCGCGCCCCGCGCGGGGCGCGCGGATTGAAACCGCAAGTACGTCCACAAGTACCCGACGCTGGCGAAGTCGCGCCCCGCGCGGGGCGCGCGGATTGAAACGTGTCGTAGACGGCCTTCGTCATGTCGCCGGACGTCGCGCCCCGCGCGGGGCGCGCGGATTGAAACCTCGGATCACCGGCGGTCATGGTCAGCGTCGCCGGTCGCGCCCCGCGCGGGGCGCGCGGATTGAAACGCCAGGGTGGAGGTGGAGTTGCACCCCACGCTTAGTCGCGCCCCGCGCGGGGCGCGCGGATTGAAACTTGCGCGCCAAGCGCGAGCTGGTGGCCGTAAGGCGTCGCGCCCCGCGCGGGGCGCGCGGATTGAAACCCCCGCCTCCGCGAGGCGGCGGCGCCGTGGAATGTCGCGCCCCGCGCGGGGCGCGCGGATTGAAACTCAGGTGGGACATTGTCCCACCCGCCCCAATACGTCGCGCCCCGCGCGGGGCGCGCGGATTGAAACGTTCTTGCCCCGGTGGCGGGCCGCCCAGGTCTCTGGTCGCGCCCCGCGCGGGGCGCGCGGATTGAAACTGAGCGTGGCGGTGACGGAGGTGGCAGGTATGCCGTCGCGCCCCGCGCGGGGCGCGCGGATTGAAACACTATCGTGAGTTGCGCGCCGATCGAAAGAGTCGTCGCGCCCCGCGCGGGGCGCGCGGATTGAAACGATGCCTGATCCTCGTCTGCCGTATCGCCAAGAGTCGCGCCCCGCGCGGGGCGCGCGGATTGAAACG
>JABRVY010000009.1:0-19816 GCA_039961755.1 Acidobacteriota bacterium
CTCCTGGAGCAGAACCGCACGGTCGAAATCGAGGTGGAGTTCGAAGCCCCCGGCGCGCCAGGATCACCTCGGCGTCGGCGGAGGTCCCCGGCAGCACCTCGGCCAGCTCGCCGGGGGCTTCGAACTCCACCTCGATTTCGACCGTGCGGTTCTGCTCCAGGAGGTCCAGTACGAAGGGGGCCACCCGGCTCACCCGGCCGGCGAAGTGGCGGCCCGGGACGGAGTCCACGCCCAGGCGCACCGACTGACCCACCCGCACCCGGCGGGAGTCCACCTCGTCAATGGGGGCGCTGACGTACAGAGAGGTGGGATCGAGGAGATCGATCACCGGAGGGATGGGCACCCCGGGTGGAGCCGGGGTGATCCACTCTCCCACCTCGGTGGTCACCTCCGCCACCACACCGTCGAAGGGTGCCCGCACCTCGGTGAGCGCCAGCTGGGCGCCGGCCAGCTCCACCGCCGCCAGCGCCTGCGCCTGCGCCGCCCGCGCCGCCGAGCACGCCGCCCGGGACCGCTCCGCGGCGCTCTCCAGGGCATCCAGCTGCTGCTCCGAGAGGATGCCGTCGTGGAGCAAGGCGCGGCCGCGGACCAGTTCCCGGGCCGCCAGCTCGGCGCCGAGGCACACCTCGGCGGCGCGCGCCTCGGCCACCCGGGCATCCTCCCGGGCGAGGCGAAGCTGGGCCTGCTGCACACTGGCCTCCAGGCGAAGCAGCAGGTCCCCGCGGGCAACCCGGGCACCCTTGCGTGCCGGTAGCTCCACCACCACACCCCCCAGCTGCGGCGACAGGCGGGCCCGCGCCCGCGCCTTCACCGTACCGGCGCGGGTGTTGGTGATGGTGTCCTCCACCGCGCCCCGGCTCACCTCCGCCACCAGCACCTCCACCACCTCGGGCCGCAGGACGGTGAATCGCACGGCGGCGGAGAGAGCTCCCACTGCCGCCACCACTGCGACCCAGTTGAGGGCACGCCTGGAGCTGGTCATCCCGCCTCCCGCTCGACGCACCGCCCTAGCCCGGCCGGCGTCGCATCATCTCGAAGCCATAGTCGCCCGACACGAAGGAGCGCGCAAAGGCGTCGGCCGTGGCGGCGCTCTCCATCACCATGTCCAGATGCCGCGCCGCCACCATGAGCCGGCCCAGCATCACCAGCGCTTCCTCGATGATCGCGGCGGGGCGCTTGGCCAGCACCGCCTCCACCCGGTCACTCACATGGGAGACGTTGAAACCGCAGTGGTGCAGTACCCTGGCCAGGAACCGGGCGCGCCACTCGCGACGCTGGGCGATGGCGGCTCCGCCGTGGAACAGCAGACGAGCGTAATTCTCGTTGACCAGCTTGCCGCACACCGAATCCACGGTGGCAAAGTGGTAGGCCAGACGCGAGGAGAGGTGCACGTAGTCGCGGGCGCACAGGGCGAAGGAGGGCTCCCCGAAGCGCTGGTCGTCGGCAGCGGAGCGTACCACCACCGACATGAAGCCCTTGAGATCGAAGCCCACCGGTCCGGACCAGGAGAGGCGCTCGTCCGCCATCCCCCGCAGGAGGGCCAGCAGAGGCACCGACAGCACCTGGTCCAAACTTGCCACTTTCCCGGCGTTGGCCGTCAGTCCGCCGCCCAGATCCAGCAGGCGGAGATCCATGGGGCGCGACCAGGTGAGGCGGTGGAGCTGGCGGCGCTCGCGGGCGGAGAGGGTGTCGGCCGCGAACATTTCCATCATCGCCCGCTGGTGTACGAAGCGCGCTACATCGTGCAGCGTCCGGCAGGCCTCGGGGCGGAAGTCGGGCGAGTCAGGGTCGGTGAGGGTAAGGGGGGCCACCCTTTCGACCAGCCGGGCCAACACCTCTCGCACCGGATCGCGGGCGGCGCGGGTCATGGTTCGCGGCGCCCTGTCCAGGAGTTCCCTGACTCGACCCAGGTACACACGCCCACCGTGGGCGTCCACGGTGACTTCCTCTCCCTCCGGCAGGAGGGTGAAGGCATCGGTCACCCCCACCAGGCAGGGCACACCGAACTCTCGCGCCACCGTGGCCATGTGACCGGTGGGACTGCCAGCGACAGCGACCACCGCCGCCAGGCGAGGCAGCGCACCGGCCAGGGCGGGCGAGGTGGTGGGCACCACCAGAACGGTGTCTTCAGGCAACAGCGCACGGCCTTGCGGGCTCACCCAATGCACCACCTTGCCGCACGCCACCCCTCCCGCCGCTCGCTGACCACCCCGCACCAGCACCGGGTACCCCTCCACCTCGGGCATGTCGCGCGCGGCGCCCTCGAGGCCCGTCCCCGCCAGGGGCCGGCTCTGCACCACCCACAGGGTTCCCTGCTCGTCCAGCACCCACTCCACATCCTGTGGGGTCCCGAAGTGTTGCTCCAGCGACCGCGCAAGCCGGGCCACCTCCACCGCCTGCCGGGTGGCCAGCGCCCAAGGGGCACCGGCAGGCACCTCCACCAACCCGTGCCCTACCTCGCAGCGCAACACCAACGAGCCGTCGCCGCGTGTGGCGCCCACGACGGCCGGCACACCGCGGGCCTCCACCGTGAAGCGGTCAGGCGTGACTTTCCCCTCCACCAGAGGCTGCGCGAGGCCGGGAACCGCGGTGACGATGGCCGCCGGCGAACCCTCGGGGTCGCGGGAGTAAGCCACACCGCTGGCTGCCGGCTGTAGCATGGCCATGACCAGCACCGGCATGCCCACGTCCTGGTCGAGAAAGCCCCTGGCCAGGGCGTACTGCACCGCCGCCGGGCGGTACTTGGAGGCGATCACCTGCTTGTACGCCTCCAGCAGGCCGGCCCGGTCGACGTTGAGGATGCTCTCGAACTGCCCGGCAAAGGAGGACTCGGAGTCCTCCACCACGGCGCTGGAGCGTACCGCCACCCCCCACGGTGAGTCGAGCTGCTCGGTCAGGCGGCCGTGCGCCTCCTCGAGGGCGGCAGCCAGCAGCGGTGGCACCTCGCTGGCCAGCACGGCTTCCCTCACCTCGTGGGCAAAAACCTCGATGGCCTCGCTGCGGGAGAAGTCCGAGTCCCAGATCAACTCGTTGATCAGATCCTGCAGCCCACTGGCCTCGACGAAGGCGCGGTAGCCGTACACGGTCACCACAAAAAACGGCGGCACCTGAACACCGTCAACACCGAGCAGCTGCGACAGCCGCGCCGCCTTTGGCCCCACCTCCTCGGGGTGCAGAGTCGTTCCCGGGGATGGCCACATCACCAGGGGGCCGAACTCGATGGGCCTGGCCTTGAGGACCTCCTGGGACAGCACTCGATCGAGGTCCTCGAAGCGCTGGACGAGGCTCTCGTAGCGTCCCCCGGTCATCGCCACCAGACCCTTGACCATGGCTCCCACCGGCCCGGCGAGGCCCTCGTAGGCGGAGACAACGGCCCTCATCCCCCCCACCTCACCGCGCTCCTGCAGGTGGGCCAGGTTCTCGAGAAACGAGTTGTTGGCGGCGCCGATGCTGCGAAACTGGATGAATCGCTCGGCGACCGGCACGGAGCGCCGGCGCGATCGGCGCTTGCCTACGTACTCCTTGAGCCAGTCGCCGAGCGACCCCACATTCCTACCTTACCACCTGCAGATAGAGTTTAACCGCCACCATGATGACGCCCAGGAAGGCCAGACAGCCAAACCCGAACCGCACCCAGGGACCGCCCGCCTTGCGCGTGTATGACGCCCCGATCTGGGCCCCCACCGTGGTGCCCACCAGCAAGGCCAGCACCAGCACCAGGTGCACGTTCCCCTTCAGGGCATGGGTGAACACACCATATCCGGAGGAAAACATGATCTCGAAGAGGTCGGTGCCCACCGCCACCACCGTCGGACAGCCGAGGATGTACACCAGTGCCGGCATGCGGATAAAGCCGCCCCCCACCCCCAGCATCCCCGACAGGAAGCCGGTGAGGAATCCGATGATCAGGATCACCCACAACGAAATGGAGGCGATGCCCGAAGCCGGGAGGGTCACCATGGGCCACAGCTTCAAGGTGCGCAGCCGCAGGACGACGGGAGAGGCCGGGGCCTCTGCCACCGCCAGATCCCCCTTGCCGGCGACGCGCTTCAAGGTGCTGCGGGACTCCCGGATCATGGCGGTCCCCAGGAAGATCAACAGCGCTGCGTACACCAGGCTCATGACCAGGGTCATCAGGCTCACCGGGCGGCCGTTGATGACCACCTCTCCCGAATGCTTGAGAATCTCCAGGATGGTAGCGCCGGCCTCCACCCCCAGCGCGGTGCCGGCGATCATCAGGGCACCCAGCTTGAAGTCGATGTTACCGAAGCGCATGTGCCGGACCGTGGCGGCGGTGGACATGCCGCACATCTGGCCGAGGTCGGATCCCACCGCGATGTTGTAGGGGATACCGAACACCACGTTGAGCATGGGCACCATGAGGAAACCGCCCCCGACCCCGAAGAATCCACCGAGTCCCCCCACCACCAACCCGAAGAGAACCAGCCAGGGAAAGCTCTCGACGCTGATCGGGAAGTCCGCGACCGACATCAGTGACCTCCCCGTCCCAGCTCAACACCGAAGACCCGCTCGAGAAACCGCAACCCGAACCCCACGAACATGCCGATGGTCACCGGGAGCGCCACGCTGACGATCAGGTACAGCATGGACGCCTGGAAGCCATCGGCGGCGGGATTGGCGTCCCGCCCCAACTCTTGCAGCCAGTTCAGAAAGCCCACGGATCTCCTCCTCCCATCGCCTAGTGGTAGGCGTCAAACTGCTTCAGATCCAATCTCACCTCGGCGACCCCGGCGACGGTCCGCACCACCCCCTCCACCTCCTCTGCCAGCCGGCTGCTCACGTGGGTGAGCATGGCCGGCTCCGGCACCACCCCGGTGACGGTGACCGCGCCACCCTTGCTGGTGACCTCGAAGACCGAGCCCCGCGTGGCCACGTGGGTGGCCAGCGCCAGCTTGACGCGGCTGGCGAGGGCGAAATCCTCGACGGCTGCCTGTACCTCCGGGGTGATGGAAAACTCGGGTCGGCCCGCCGCCTCGGTGACGACCGCACACGCCGACTGCAAAGACAGGGTCTCCAGGTTGATGACCAGGTCATAAAGGGCGGGGTCCCGCAGATCCACGTCGTAGACCTGGCGGGTCCAGCGCACGCGATCCTCATCCACCTGCTTGATGTAGTCGAGCGCCGCTTGCCGCCGCATGCCGTGGCGCTCAATCAGAGAGCGCACCCGCATTTCCAGGGGGGCGATCAGCCGCACCCGCAGTACCGCCGGCACTCCGCGTAAGAGCAGGTGGCCCGCCTGCCCGTGGTAGACGAAGTTGCCGCTCAACGCGTGCTCGGCGAGCACCGCCTGCAACGCCACCACGTAGCGCCTTCGATCGGCGGTGATGCGGTCCCAGAAGCCCGGCGACTGCATGAGCTTTTCTTCCACCACCGCCGGGGAGACGCCGATCAAGGCCCCCGCCTTCTCGGCCACCTCTTCCCGTCCCACGCAGGGCACCCCCAGATTCTGCGACAGGCATTCCGCCAGGGCCGTCCCCCCGCTCATCGATCCGCGGGAGATGGTGATGATGGGCATAAGTCTCTCCTCCTCGATCTGATATGCAATCAAGATACCCCATCAGCAGCCCCCAGGAGCATCGCGGAACTTTCGCCCGTACAGCGACTCGCGCCCTGCGCGAGAGAGCCTGGCGCAACTTGGTGGCGAAACCGTAACGTCCCCACGGGCTCGGGCCGTAACACCCTCGTAACAGGGCGTTGCACCCGTCAATGGACCCCGCTACTCTCGCTAGCAGTGTTCGAGTCCCTGAGATCTCCCGAGATGCCGTGAACGAGCGTCCAAAGCCTGGTGGTCATCGGCACGCCGAGCGCGACCCGGCCGCGGCCGATCTGTGCTTCGAGCGCGGGCGGCAGAGTGTGGGGTTGTTCCTCGGTCCCTTGCTGTTCCTCCTGCTGCTCGTCGTACCCCCTGACGGGCTCCCCCGCCCCGAGGCGGCCCGCCTGCTCGCCGTGACCGCCTGGGTGGTGACGTGGTGGATCACCGAGGCGGTGCCCATCCCCATCACCTCCCTGCTCGCCCCTTCGCTCGCCGTGCTGTGCGGGGTGGGCTCCGCGCGGGAACTCTTTGCCCCCTTCGGGGACCCCATCATCCTGCTGTTCCTCGGCAGCTTCATCCTGGCCGAAGCGATGCTGTCCTCCGGACTGGACCGCCGCATCGCCCACGCCATCCTCGCCCACCCCCGCCTGGGGAGCTCTCCCACCCGCATCCTCCTGGCCTTCGCCGGCGTCACGGCCGGCCTTTCCATGTGGCTTTCCAACACCGCCACTGCCGCCATGATCTACCCGCTGGCCCTCGCCGTACTGAAGGGTGTTTCGCGAGTGTCGGGAGCCGGCGGAGTTCCCCCGCTCGCCCCCGGCCGATCGCCGTACGGCACCGCCCTGCTCCTGGCCATCGCCTACGCCGCCTCCATCGGCGGAATCGCCACCCCCATCGGCACCCCGCCCAACTTGATCGTGCTCTCCTCCCTCGACACCCTGGCGGGCATCCGGGTGCCGTTCTTCACCTGGATGCTCCTTGCCACCCCCATCATGCTCACCATGTTGACCGGGCTCATCGCGCTGCTGCGGGTGACCCTGCCACGGCAGACGGGGTATCTGCGCGCGGCAGGCCAGCACCTCGCCGCCGAGAGGACCGCACCCGGTCGGTGGGGGCGGGCGGAGTGCAACACCCTCATCGCCTTCCTCGTCGCCGTGACGCTGTGGATCCTCCCGGGCGCCGCGGCGCTCATCGGCGGGGAGGGCAGCGGCGTCGCAAAATCTCTCGCCGCCCTGTTCCCGGAACCGGTGGTGGCGGTGCTGACCGCCGCCCTCCTCTTCGTCCTGCCGGTGGACTGGCGGGCGCGCCGATTCACTCTCACCTGGACGGCCGCGGCCCGCATCGACTGGGGGACCCTGCTCCTCTTCGGCGGTGGGCTCTCCCTGGGTACCGCGATGATGCGAACGGGCCTGGCGGAGGCGGCGGGGAGAGCCCTGGTGAGCCTCACCGGCGCCCGCTCTCTCGTCGCCCTCACCTTCCTCTTCGGTGCCATCGCCATCTTTCTCACCGAGACCACCTCCAACACCGCCGCGGCGGCGATGCTCGCCCCCCTCGCCATCGCCTCGGCCCAGGCTGCCGGATCGAGCCCGGCTCCTCCGGCCATTGCCGTCGCCCTGGGATGCTCCATGGCCTTCATGCTGCCGGTGGCAACCCCCCCCAACGCCATCGTTTACGGCTCCGGCCAGGTCCCCATCGGCGCCATGGTCAGGCACGGTCTGGTGCTGAACCTGTGCTGCGCCCTCGTGGTTCCGGCAGGCACGTTGCTGCTCTGCCGTCTCCTCGGGCTGGCGTGAAATCCTTGCAGTTGAGCGCTCGGAAAGGGGCGAGTATCCTTTCTGCTTCGAGGTGGGTATGCCGAAGACGGTCGTCGACAAGATCATGGAGATCTTCCTGGGCTCGACCCACGAGCGGGAGATGAAGCGGCTGGCGCCGCGAATAGCCGAGATCAACGCCCTGGAGCCGCAGGTCGCCGCGATGAGCGACGAGGCGCTGCGCGCCCGCATCGCCGCCATTCGCGAGCAGGTCGCCGCGGCCACCGCCACCCTGCCCGAGGACCCCAAGGAGCGCCGCACCCTGATCCAGGAGGTCCTGGACGAGCATCTCAACGAGGTGTTCGCCATTGTCCGCGAGGCCGGCAAGCGCACCCTGGGGATGCGTCACTTCGACGTCCAGCTCATCGGCGGCATCGTGCTCCATGAGGGCAAGATCGCCGAGATGCGCACCGGCGAGGGCAAGACGCTGGTGGCAACCCTCCCGGTGGTGCTCAACGCCCTCACCGGCCGCGGGGTGCACGTGGTCACCGTCAACGACTACCTGGCGCGGCGGGACGCCGAGTGGATGGGGCAGATCTACACCTTCCTCGGCCTCAGCGTCGGCTGCATCCAGAACCAGATGGGAGACGCCGAGCGGAGGGTCGCGTACCAGGCTGATATCACCTACGGCACCAACAACGAGTTCGGCTTCGACTACCTGCGCGACAACATGAAGTTCGAGCTCGAGAGCATGGTCCAGCGGGGCCACGTCTACGCCATCGTCGACGAGGTGGACTCCATCCTGGTGGACGAGGCGCGCACGCCGCTGATCATCTCCGGCCCGTCCGAGATCTCGGTGGATCTCTACTACAAGGTCGACCGCATCATCCCCAAGCTGGTGCGCGGCGAGGAGATCAAGGACAAGTACGGCAACCGCTCCACCACCGGCGACTACCTGGTGGAGGAAAAGACCCACACCGCCGCCCTGACCGACGAGGGCGTGGCCAAGGCCGAGAAGCTACTGGGCGTTCCCAACCTCTACGACCCCAACAACATCGAGATACTGCACGCGGTCAACCAGGCGCTGCGCGCCCACTCCCTCTACCACAAGGACCACCACTACATCGTCAAGGACGGCCAGGTGATCATCGTCGACGAGTTCACCGGCCGGCTGATGCCCGGCCGCCGCTGGTCGGACGGGCTGCACCAGGCGGTGGAGGCCAAGGAAGGGGTCAAGATCGAGGCGGAAAACCAGACCCTGGCCACCATCACGCTGCAGAACTACTTCCGCATGTACGAGAAGCTCGCCGGCATGACGGGTACCGCCGAGACCGAGGCGGACGAGCTGGCGCACATCTACGGGCTGGACGTGGTGGTCATCCCCACCAATCAACCCATGATCCGCGTCGACCACCCCGACGTCATCTACCGCACCGAGAGGGAAAAGTGGAAGGCGGTGGTGGAGCAGATCCTGGAGCTGCGCGAGAAGGGTCAACCCGTTCTGGTGGGCACGGTGTCCATCGAAAAGTCGGAAAAGCTCTCCGAGATGCTCAAGCGCCGGGGCGTCCCTCACGTGGTCCTCAACGCCAAGTACCACGAGCGGGAGGCGGCCATCGTCGCCCAGGCCGGGCGCTTCGGCGCCGTCACCATTGCCACCAACATGGCCGGACGCGGCACCGACATCATCCTGGGCGGCAACCCGGAGGGCCTGGCCAGGGCGGAGGCGGACCCCGCCAAGGATCCTGAAGGCTACGCCGCCGCCCTCGCCCGCTACCGGCGGCAGTGCGCCGAGGAGAGGGAGAAGGTCCTGGCGGCCGGGGGGCTGTTCATCCTCGGCACCGAGCGACACGAGGCCCGGCGCATCGACAACCAGCTGCGAGGCCGTTCGGGCCGGCAGGGCGACCCCGGCGAGAGCCGCTTCATCCTCTCGCTGGAGGACGACCTGATGCGCATCTTCGCCTCCGATCGGCTGCGGGAGCTGATGCGCCGGCTGGGGATGGAGGAGGACGTCCCCATCGAGTCGCGCATGGTCACCCGCTCCATCGAGCGGGCGCAGAAGCAGGTGGAGGGGCGCAACTTCGAGACCCGCAAGCACCTTTTGAAGTACGACGACGTCATGAACAAGCAGCGCGAGGCGGTCTACCGCCTGCGCCGCGACTTCCTCGAGGGGCGCAACGTGCGCGAGTGGGTGCTGCGCGCCAGCCGCGACATCATCGGCTCCGCCATCGACACCCACTGCCCAGAGGACAAGCACTTCGACGAGTGGGACCGGGACAGCCTCGAGCGCGAACTCAAGGAGATGTTCGGGCTGTCTCTGGCGGATGCCGACGTGGCCTGGGACCAGGCCACCCGCCCGACCCTGGAGGAATCCCTCAACGCCGCCATGGAGGCGCGCTACGAGACCCGGCGACACACCCTGGGTGCCGAGGCGTTCGATCGCCTGGAGCGGTCGCTCCTGCTGGCGGTCCTGGACGCCCAGTGGAAGGACCACCTGCTCGCCCTCGACCATCTCAAGGAAGGCATCTCCATGCGCGCCTACGCCCAGCGCGACCCGCTGGTGGAGTACAAGCGCGAGTCCTTCGAGCTCTTTCAGGACATGATGGAGAGGGTCGAGGACCAGGTGGTCAAGTACCTGTTCCGCGTCGAGCTGGTGGAGGACGTCCCGGTGCGCCGCCGCCAGACCCCCACCTACTCCTCCAAGGCGGAGGCCAGCGCCATGGGCGGCGAGCGGCCGGAGGCCCGGCAGTCCCCCACCGCCGGCCCGCCGACCACCGTGCGCCGCCAGACCCCCAAGGTGGGGCGCAACGACCCCTGTCCCTGCGGCTCGGGGAAGAAGTACAAGAAGTGCTGCGGCGCCAATGTGGGCGTATCTAACTGAGCCCAAACACCGCGATTGGCTTCTCCTACAAGGCCGGATTTCGCCGCGCTGGCGGGCGTGCTCGGGAACTCTGGCGCTGCGCCGTACGGTCAAGAGTGCGGCTCGCGCCCTCGCCCCTACGTGCGCCCGCCATCATCGGCGTCTTTGGCCTCTCGTCACGAACCCAACCGCGGCTTTCGAGCTAAGAAGAGCGCTGTCCCGCACCGCGAGGCGGTGCCCAGAAGGCAGCCGTGCTTGAGCGCGGCATCCTTCACCCCGGGGCCGACAGGCTGGGCCCCCCAACGGCAGGGGCCGTGGCGGTACCGGCCCAGCGGGTGGACAGCGAGTTGCCTCGATTCCTCTGTTCGGAGCGGTTCTCCAGCCGATGCCTCCCGTGCCACCAGGACCGTTCCGGTGCTCCAGCGGATCGATCGGTAAAATGGCTTTGACCCGAGCTCCGTCGGTCCTGGCCATTTCCCTTCTGGCCAGCGCTGCCTTCGTGCAGAGCTGGTTCGCCGGCGTCAACCGTGCCGATGAAGTGTGGTTCTTGACCCTGGCCAAGCTGGTTGGCGAGGGCGCCGTACCCTACCGCGACGTGGCGTTTTACGTGCTGCCCGGATCGCTGTACCTCACCGTCGGGGTGATGGCGCTCCTCGGCTCCCAGCTCCTCGTTCTCAAGGGCCTGCTCGCCCTCGTCTCCGCGGGCGCGGCCTGGCTGGCGTTTCTCATCTTTCGGCAGATAGGGGGAGAGAGAACCTGGGCGCTCCCGTTCCTGCTCACCTGCCTCCTGCTGGCCCCCACCGTGCCAGCGGCACCCTACGGTCCCCTCGCCTACCTCTTCCAGTGGGCCGCCCTGCTGGCGGTTCTCACGGCCCGCGCCCGGCAGGACGGGCGCCTGTGGCTGGTCGGCGGCGCTCTCGCAGGTCTCGCCTTTGTGGCCAAGTACAACGTGGGGGCGCTCACCCTGGCCGCGGTTCTGGTGGCATGGACGGTAGGGGAGCGAACCAGGCGCTGGCGCGTAGCCGCCGGCCTGATCGCCGCGTTCCTGGCAGTGGTGGGGGTCAGCCTGCTGCCGGTGGTGCTGTCAGGCACCTGGCAGGAATTCGCCTTCGGGGTGTGGGGCACCAAGGGTACGTACGTCCAGAAGGCCGTCACCCTGCCCCTTCAGGGCAAGCTGGCGGGCCTGCCACCAGCGGTTCTCTTTACCCCCGCCGAGAGCATCCTCCGCCTCGCCCTGCGCTCGCTGAGCTTCCTGATTGTGGGCCTGTCCCTCGTGGGGGTGGTCAGATCGTTCCATGGGAAGGCCGCGGAACAGTCGGGCACCGAGGTATTGGCGCTCTTTCTCCTGGCGGCCCTGGCCGGTGCCCTGCCCCGCCTGGATTCCGAGCACGTGCTCCCCGTCGTGCCGCTCGCCCTGGTCCCCGTCTTCCTCTTCCTCCAGAGGCGAGCCGGGCCGTTCCCCCCTCTCCTCTGGCGGTGGCTGCCGGCGGGCGCCCTGTTGCTCACCTTCGCCCTCCCCGCGCTCGCCTGGCAGCAGGGGTTCTGGCACCCCAGCCGACTGCCCCACCTCAGCGGCGCGCGCCTGTCCGGAAAGGAGCTCGCGGCCGTGGAGGCCACCCGCACCTTCGTGGCCGCCCTGCCAGGTGAGCAGAAGATCCTTTTCCTGGGCCCCTATGCGCCTTTTTATTACCTGGTCACCGAGCGCCGGCCCCCCACCCGCTATATCTTGCCGCTGCTTTCCGCCCTGGGGGCTCGAGGCCAGCAGGAACTCGTGGAGGCGCTCGAGACGAGCGAGATCGACTGGGTTTGCCTGCAGAGCTGGAATTGGTCCCTGCGTCCCGTCGCGGTGGAAAGCTACGTGGAGCGGCAGCTCATCATGTCGAACCGGACCGGCGAATGCACCTGGTACCGCAATCCCGACCAGAGCCCCGAGACCCCACCGCCACCCCTCAAGCCTGACCAACATCATTCCTCAGGGCCCGGGTTCGATCCCCGCTCCCGCCGTACCGCCACTTGAGCTGCCCAACCGTGACGAGGATGCGCGCCGCGAAGCGCAAACGCAGCCAGGCGGTGTAGGCCGACCCCCCCTGGGGGCGGGGAGCCCGTGGCACGGGAACCACCGCCAGAGCCACGCCCAGCGCCCCTACCATCGTTCCCACATGGGGCTCGAGGACGCTACAGCCGAGGAGCCGAGCGACCACGTCCCGGTGGAGCAGGCAGAAGGCCCCGGCCTCGGCCGGGAGGCCCACCAGCATCTGCAGCAGCCTCTTGAACAGGCGGGAGGTGAGCATGCGGCCGACGCTTTGATAACGGCCGCGACGACCGGCGAACACGGCCGGCACGCCATCGCTTCCCTGCGTAGCCCGAGCCACGAGGGCAGGAATGGCCTCTGGCGGGTCCTGCAGATCCGCATCCATGACCACCGTCCAGAGGCTCTCGCTGGCGGCGAGGCCTGTACGCACAGCCTTCGCCTGCCCCTGGTTCCGGGGGAGATGGATGACCGAAAACCGCGGCTCCTCCACGGCCAGCTCGTCCAGCAGCTCACCGCAGCCCTCCGGGCAGGCATCGTCGACGAAGATGACCCGCCAGCGGGAGAAGTGCGCCTGCAAGGTATGCCGCACCCGCCGCGCCAGCTCCGGCAAGCCTTCGCGGTTGCGATATACCGGCAGGACGACACTAAGTTCGACCGTCTCCGCCATGTCCCTCCAGCCAGGCAAGGGTGGCCGTGAGGCCCTCTCGCAGGTCAAAACGCGGCTGCCAGCCCAACACCCTGCGCGTCTTCTCCGGATTCGAAACCCAGCACTCGGTGTCAGCGGGGCTCGGCGGACGAGAGCCGCGCCGCACCACGATGGATCTTCCCGTCAACCTTTCCACCTCCTGGATCACCTCCAGATTGGTGTGCTGAACGCCGGTGCCGACGTTGAGGATAGTGCCTGGCCGCACCGGACGCCGGGCGGCCAGTACGCACGCGTCCGCCACATCGGCGACGAAGACAAAATCGCGTCGGGGAGCACCAGGGCTGAGTTCCACGGGCTGCCCGCTGGAGGCGGCCCGCAGGACGGTGGGTATGAAGCGATGCTGACCCTCCCGCGGTCCATAGACGCTGAAGGGCCGCAGGATCACCGCCGGCACCTGTTGGCAGCCGGCATACAACCGCACCAGGAGGCTGGCGGCGGCCTTCATGAACCCCCGGCCAGTGGCCGGGCGCAGTCGGTCGGACTCCCGTAGTGGCCGAAAGCGCCGAGCGTATTCCAGGGAGCTGCCTAGGTGAACGAAGCGGGCCAGCCCCAGCGGCAGACAGGCCTCCAGCAGGTGAGCGGTGGTGAAGAGGCTTGCTTTCAGGAATTCCAGGCGCTCGGCGGCGGAGCCGGGATGCCCTCCCTTCATGGCCAGGTGAAACACTACCCGGGGCCGAACCTCTCCCAGCAGGGCAGCCACCCTGTCGCCCTCGAGGAGGTCGAGATAATGAAGATGAATAAAGGGTTCGAGCCCCTGCAACCGGTCCAGGCTGCCGCCTGACCGTACCAGGGCGTGAACCTCCGCACCCTCCTGCACCAGTTTGCGTGTCAGGTGGGATCCCAAGAAGCCTCCGGCGCCGCTTACCACCACCGGAGACTCGGCGAAGGATTCAGGCGTGCGGGCCATTGCGACTGTCAAAGAACCGCTCTGCCTCCATAATTGCCCCCAGCAGTAGCTGGTGCTCCTCCTCCAGCGCTGCACCGCTCAACTGGAACATCTGGACAATGGCGGCGCGCAGACGGGCCACGACACTGGTCAGATCCTGTCCAGCGGTATCCCGGTGAAAGGAGCGTCGGAGAAAGGTAAACCCACACTGCAACCGGGCCATCTCCGCCAGTAGCAACCGGCAGGGGATGGGGAAACCGCCTTCGGGAAGGGTCAAACCGGCGAAACCGAAAGGAATCGAAAACAGTCGCCGCAAGGATGCCACAGTGCCATCGGCAACAGCCTGAAACGGGTTGGAGACTCGGCGTTCGATCGCCAGGTCTTGCATGCCCACGTACACGCGGGTCAGCGGCAGTCGCGCCAGGTCGGCGGCGGCGCCCACGGCGTCGACGGTCTCGATGAGAATTCCTACTCCACAGCTTCCCCCCACCAGCTGGAGTACTCGTTCCACCTCGGCGGCGGTGCGCACCATGGGGAGGAGCAGCTCGGTCGCCCCTGCATCCACGGCCTCGCCCACTTCTCGCTCCGTCCAAGGACCCACGGGGTTGACCCGACAAATGACCGGGGCTCGGGTGCACGCCCGCACCCGCCGTAAATCGTTCAGCGTATCGTGGTTGATCTGCGTGTCGTACCCCGCCTGGCGCTCCGCCTTGCCGATGTGTTCCCAGTCGATCACGAAACCGTCCACCCCGGCGGCGTCGGCGCGTTGCACCTCGTCGGAGTTGGTAGAAAATAGGTATAAGGAGAAGTGGGGTGACAGCCTCTTCTTCACTGCGGTTACCAGTGTACCAGCCGAAGCGTTGCCCGATCTACGACCCCCGGGGTTACCCCGGGGAGTGTGGCAGGACCCCGAGAAGCGCCACCCGCCGCCACCGCAGCCACGTCGTCCGCTGTATGTATCACCCGAACAATGAATTGAAGGCCTGGCGGCCGCACCCCTTGCCAGCGGCGGCCGGGGTGAGGCACACTTCGCCATGGCTGATCATTCGATCCCGCTGGCCCTCACCTTCGACGACGTGCTGCTGCTGCCCGGGCGCTCCTCGGTCCACCCGCTAGAGGTAGATGTCTCCACCCAGCTGACCCGCGGCATCCGCCTCAACATCCCCATCCTCACCGCCGCGATGGACACCGTTACCGAGGCGCACATGGCCATCGCCATGGCCCAGCACGGCGGCATCGGGGTCATCCACCGCAACATGACCCCCGAGCGGCAGGCCGAGGAGGTGGACATGGTGAAGCGGTCAGAGTCCGGCATGATCGTGGACCCCGTCACCATCCACCCAGACCAGCTGGTGAGTGAGGCGCTGGAGGTGATGGCCCGCTTCCGCATCTCGGGGCTACCGGTGGTGGACGAGCACGGTCACCTCAAGGGGATCCTCACCAACCGGGATCTGCGCTTCTGCACCGAAACCCGCCGCCCCATCGCCGACTTCATGACCGCCGACCGCCTGGTGACGGCGCCGGTGGGCACAACCCTGGAGGAGGCCAAGGCGCTGCTCCACAAGCACCGCATCGAAAAGCTCCTCATCGTCGGCGAGGACGGCGGCTTGAAAGGCCTCATCACCGTCAAGGACATCAAGAAGGCGCAGGAGTACCCCAACGCCTGCAAGGACTCCCTGGGTCGGCTGCGGGTGGCCGCGGCGGTGGGCTCGGGACCGGACCTGGAGACGCGCTGCCGGATGCTGGTGGCGGCCAAGGTAGACGTGCTGTGCCTGGACTCCTCCCACGGTCACGCGGAAAAGGTCATGGCGGCGGCGCGCGCCATCAAGGAAAAGTTTCCCGAGGTCCCCCTGATCGCCGGCAACGTGGCCACCTTCGAGGGGGCCCGGGACCTCATCGCCCTGGGGGTGGACGCCGTGAAGGTGGGCATCGGCCCGGGGTCGATCTGTACCACCCGGGTGGTGACCGGCGCCGGCGTGCCGCAGATCACCGCCATTCAGGAGTGTGCCCGGGCCTGCCGGGAGGCCGGCGTGCCGCTGATCGCCGATGGCGGCATCAAGTACTCGGGGGACATCACCAAGGCGCTGGCGGCGGGGGCCGACACGGTCATGATCGGCTCCCTCTTCGCCGGCGTGGACGAGTCGCCCGGGGAACAGATTCTCTACCAGGGGCGCACCTTCAAATCCTACCGCGGGATGGGCTCGCTGGGGGCGATGAAATCCGGGGAGGGCGCGCGCGATCGCTACTTCCAGGCCGACGAGCACCTCGCCAAGCTGGTGCCGGAGGGCATCGAAGGCATCGTGCCCTACAAGGGCCCCTTAAGCGCCCAGCTCACCCAGCTGGTGGGAGGCCTGCGGGCCGGCATGGGCCTGACCGGCTGCGAGAGCATTCCCGCCCTGCAGCAGCGCGCCCGCTTCGTGCGCACCACCGCCGCCGGCCTCAAGGAATCCCACGCGCACGATGTCATCATCACCAAGGAGGCGCCCAACTACCGCGTCGAGCCCTGAGCCTCGGCCTTGTGCGTCGCCGGTCCCCGTCAAGCCACCCGCCGCCTGGAGTGGACAAAGAAAGAGGGGTGAGCGATGTCGCCCACCCCTGGGTGAAGACACAAAGACGAGAAAAGAGGTTTGTTCCCGCGAAGGGATCAGTACATGTCGCCCATGCCGCCGCCGGGGGCCGCCGGAGCCTTCTTCTCCTCCTCCGGGATCTCGGCCACCAGCGCCTCGGTGGTGAGCAGCAGGCCGGCGATGGACGCGGCGTTGAGCAGGGCGTTCTTGGTCACCTTGGCCGGGTCGATGACCCCCGCCTCCACCAGGTCCTCCAGCTGCATGGTCTGGGCGTTGTACCCCCAGTTGCCGCCCTTGGCGCGGATCTCCCGCACCACCACCGCCGCCTCGTCGACGCCGGCGTTCCTGATGATCTGCCGCGTGGGCTCCTCCAGGGCGCGCAGCACGATCTGCACCCCGGTGGCCACGTCGCCTTTCTGCTCCTTCAAGAGCTTCTCCACCGCATCGATGGCGCGCACCAGCGCCACGCCGCCGCCGGGCACGATACCCTCCTCGACGGCCGCCTTGGTGGCGTGCAGGGCGTCCTCGACGCGCGCCTTCTTCTCCTTCATCTCGGTCTCGGTGGCGGCCCCGATCTTGATCTGCGCCACTCCACCCACCAGCTTGGCCAGGCGCTCCTGCAGCTTCTCGCGGTCGTAGTCCGAGGTGGTCTCCTCGATCTGCTTGCGGATCTGCTTGACGCGGCCGGCAATGGCCTCGCGCTTTTTAGGATCGGCGTCATCCACCACGATGGTGGTGTTGTCCTTGTCAACGGTGATCTTCTTGGCGGTGCCGAGGTCCTCCCACTTGACGTTCTCCAGCTTGATGCCAAGGTCCTCGGAGATGAGCTTGCCGCCGGTGAGGATGGCGATGTCCTCCAGCATGGCCTTGCGGCGGTCGCCGAAGCCGGGAGCCTTCACGCCCACCACCTGCAGAGTGCCGCGCAGCTTGTTGACCACCAGGGTGGCGAGGGCCTCGCCCTCCACGTCCTCGGCCACGATGAGCAGCGGCTTGCCCTGCTTGGCCACCTGCTCCAGGATGGGCAGCAGGTCCTTCATGGAGGAGATCTTCTTCTCGAACAACAGGACCTTGGCGCCCTCGTACACGCACTCCATGCGCTCGGCGTCGGTGACGAAGTAGGGGGACAGGTAGCCACGGTCGAACTGCATCCCCTCGACGATCTCCAGGGTGGTGTCCATGGTCTTGGACTCTTCGACGGTGATCACGCCGTCCTTGCCCACCTTGTCCATCGCCTCGGCGATGATGCGGCCGATCTCCTCATCGGCGTTGGCGGAAATCGTCCCCACGTGGGCGATGGCCTTGCCCTCCACCGGCTTGGACAGATCGGCAATGGCCTTCACCGCCTCCTTCACGGCCAGGTCGATGCCGCGCTTGAGATCCATGGGGTTGGCGCCGGCGGTGACGTTCTTGATCCCCTCGCGATAGATGGCCTGCGCCAGCACGGTGGCGGTGGTGGTGCCGTCACCGGCCACATCGGAGGTCTTGGAGGCCACCTCGCGCACCATCTGGGCGCCCATGTTCTCCAGCTTGTCCTTGAGCTCCACCTCCTTGGCCACCGTGACCCCGTCCTTGGTGATGACGGGAGAACCGAACTTCTTCTCCAAGACGACGTTGCGACCCTTGGGGCCGAGCGTCACCTTGACCGCATCAGCGAGCTTGTTGACACCACGGAGGATCGCCTGACGGGCATCCTCGGAATAGACGATCTGCTTTGCCATCTGCTCCCTCCTTCTCCCTTACTTCTCCACCACGCCGAGGATCTCGTCCTCGCGCACGATCACGAACTCTTCGTCGCCGATCTTGATGTCGGTGCCCGAGTACTTGCCGATCAGCACGCGCTCGCCGGGCTTCACATCCATCGGGATGCGCTTGCCGTTCTCGTCGCGCTTGCCGTCGCCCACGGCCACCACCTCGGCCTCCTGAGGCTTCTCCTTGGCGGTGTCGGGGATGATGATCCCGCCGCGGACCATCTCCTCGGCCTCGATCCGGCGCAACACAACGCGATCGTGAAGTGGACGTACCTTCATACCTGGTTCTCCTTTCCCTCCATCACAGGTGGTGTGATCTGTGCGATGATGACCGGGGGCATTAGCACTCTCCCCTGTCGAGTGCTAAATCTAGTATCTCAGTGTCGGCTTGTCAACCCCAACAGTGAGAGACTCAGATTTCGGAGTGGCCCTCGAGGTTCGCCGACGGCGCGGCACCCGCGTCCGGCATGGGTTCCCACACCGTTCTCAACGCTGCCCCGTGCCCCCGGAGCAACGCGCGAGCCTGCTCCCTGCCCTCCGCGCCGCGACTCGCCGCCAGGGTCAGCGCCCGCGCGGCCACGTACCCGCTGTGCAAGGCGGCCAGATAGAGGCGATACAGCAGTGGCCGGAAGGGTCGCAGGCGGGTGCGCGACAGGTGCTCGAGATACAGGGGTGAGCGCCGGTGCGAGCCGGTCGCTGCTCCCACGTGGTGGACGGCCGCCGCCTGCGGGGTGAAGCGCAGGGTGTACCCTCGCCGTCGCAGCCGCAGACAGAGGTCCAGGTCCTCGTTGTAGAGAAAGAAGGCAGGGTCGAACCCCCCCACCTCGCGCCAGGCGCGCGGGGTCACCGCCAGGGCCGCGCCGGGGAGGAAACCAACCGCTCGCGCTCGCTGCGCCCGCCGCCGGGAGCGGGACTGGCTGACCGTCCCCAGCAGGAAGTTCACCCGTCCCCCGGCGTACCACATCGGTCCCCCGGCATACCCCAGGTAGAGGGGGCCGCCGGCTGCCCCCACTGTGTCGCCGGCGAGGGCCTGGCTCACCGCCGCCAGGTAGCCGGGGAGCAACTCCACGTCGTGGTTGAGGATCACCAGAGCGGCGAGCTTCTCCTCGCCCAGCGCCGCCACCCCGGCGTTGGCCCCGGCCCCGAACCCGGGGTTGTGGGGCAGCGGCAGCACTCGCACCTCGGCGCCGGCTGGGGGTGAGAAATTTCCCGAGTTGTCCACCACCACCACCCTGCGTGGCACAGGTGACGGGTCCCCATGAACCGAGGCCAGGCACCGCCCGGTGGGCGCGGGGTCCCCGTAGTGCACCACCACCACACCGATCAGTGCCTCACCGGAGAACCCTGTCATACCCGCTGGTCTCCAGGTATCCCGTGCGGGCGAGCGACTGCGGCCACTCCCAGGCAGGTCACCACCACGCCGGCCACGCTGTGGGCCACGACTGCCACCGCCGCGCTGCCAACCACCCCCCACCGCGGTACGGCGAGCAGGTTCCCCACCACCACGCCCGTCACCAGGGCCACCTGGCTGGCCAGGGACCACGCCTGCCGCCCGGTGCCCGCCAGGATCACGCCCATGAGCATGGCCGCCGAGGCGCCGGGCAGCAGCCACGCCAGCACCCCGGTCAGCCCCGCCGCGGCGCCGTAGGCCCCTCCGAACACCCCCAGCACCAGGGGCGTCCGCAGGAGGAACAGCGCCCCGGCCAGCACCGCCC
>JABRVY010000010.1:0-4104 GCA_039961755.1 Acidobacteriota bacterium
GTTCCAGCCGGGGGAGGTGCTCCTCCCGCCCCCCAACGAGGGGGACCTCGAGCTCCCCGACGAGCTGGCCGAGCTGCGCCCCTTGGCCGCCGAACTCACCACCGGCGCTACCAACGCCACCGCCGCCGCCAACCTCCTCGAGGAGCACCTGCGGACCCAGTTCGGGTACACCCTGGAGTGGCCGCTGGACGCCCCCTTCCAGCGCGATCCCGTGGCCTGGTTCCTCTTCGAGGGCAGGCGCGGCCACTGCGAGTTCTTCGCCTCGGCCATGGTCATGCTGCTGCGGGCCCTGGACATCCCCGCCCGGTTGCAGACCGGCTACCTGGGCGGCGAGCCAGACGGAGCCGGGGGCTGGGTGGTGCGCGACGCCAACGCCCACGCCTGGGTGGTGGCCTGGGTGGACGGGCGCTGGCGGGTCTTCGACCCCACCCCCGCCGCCGGTCGGCCGGCGTTCTCCTCGGCGGTGCGGCTTCCCCCCTGGCGGTTGACCTGGCTGCGGGTGGAGGAGGCCTGGGATCGTTGGGTGCTGACGTTTTCCCTGGCCGACCAGCTGGAGCTGCTGCGCCGCGGATGGGAGGGCGCCGCCGCGGCCTGGCGTCCCGCCCTCAGGCTACTGGTCGCAGGAGTGCTGGCGGGCGGGCTCCTGGCCCTGGCGCTGGCATGGCGTCGGCGGGTGGTAGCGGGGGGCACCGGTGAGATCACCGAGGTGACGGCCCGCGCCGTGGATCGCCTGCGCCGGGAAGCGGTGCGCCGCGGCTGGGCGATGGCGGGGGTGAGCCCCCGCGCTCTCGGGGGAGAAATCACCCGCCGTTGTCCCGCGGCGGGGGAGGGCGCCGGCTGGCTGGTCGCCGCCCACGAGGCGGTGCGCTATGGCGGCCAGGAGGCGCCCGCGGCGGCGGAGGTTCGTCGCCGGCTGCAGGCTACGATGCGCTGTCTCGCCGCCGCGGAGGGGTCGGGGAATGGGGTGGAATCGGCCCATGCGCCACCCGCGCCGCCAGCAGGGCGAGGGCGGTGAGCGGCGGGGCAACCAGCACGTCCACCAGCCAGTGATAGGTGAGCAGGATGGTCGCGGCGATGAGCAGGGCGCCCACCGGCAGGAGCGCGTTGTAGAACCGGGGGTGGCGGCGGCGGGCGCAGAAGAGCACCGACAGGGTCACCATGGTGTGGCCTGAAGGGAAGGCATCGCTCTTGGTCTTCTCCCAGTGGTCCAGCAGGTCCCGCAGGGGGGCGCCCACCACCCCGGGCGGCAGGGTGGCGTAGCGCTGCTGGGCCACCGTGGCGCGCGGCCCCAGCGCCGGCACGACGAAATACCCGGCGTAGGAAAGGAGAAAGGTAAAGACGACAGCGGTGACGACCCTGGGGAGGTGCTCGTCCCGGCGCCGGGCCAGGTCCACGGCCAGCAGGATGGGCAGGAAGAAGAAGGTGGAGTAGGCGAGGGTCAGCAGGTCGGTCAGCCACCAGGGGAGGGCCAGGTTGTAGAGCGCCGCCTGCGCCTCGGCTCCCAGCAGCGCCCGATCCAGGCGCTCCAGCGCCTCATCGAGGATGCGGTCGTGGACCAGCGGGATGAGCGTGCCCAGGTTCAAGAAGATGAACGGCACCACAGGGATGGCAAGCAGCTCCCGGAACCAGTAGCGCCACCCCGCTCGCTCATCGCCCAGGGCCAGGGCGGCGACGGCGAACAGCGCTGCCACCGTCGGCAGGGCGGCCCGCACCGACCACGGCACCGCCTCGGGGTGGGCCCAGGCCACCGCGGTCATCGCTCCCAGCGCCCCGACCAGCGCCAGCTCGCTGGGGCGCAGAGCGATCTTGCGGGGAGCGGGCGGCGTCTCTATCATGCTTGCGTGACCAGAAAACTCCTCGTCGCCGTGTGCTTCTTCGCGATGGCTGCGTCGTCGCTCGCCGCCCAGCGCGTGGTCGTCCTCACCCTCGATGATAGCATCCAGCCCGCCTCCCTCCGTTACCTGCAGAGGGGGATCGACATCGCCCGCAACGGCGGGGCGGTGCTGACCATCATCGAACTGAACACCCCGGGAGGGCTGCTGACGTCCTTGCGGCAGATGACCACCGCGATTACCGCCTCGGCAACTCCGGTGGCGGTCTACGTGACCCCGTCGGGTGGCCAGGCGGCCTCGGCAGGCTTTTTCCTGCTCATGGCCGCCGACATTGCCGCCATGGCGCCGGGTACCAACACCGGTGCTGCGCACCCGGTGGGCCCGCAAGGGGAGGACCTGCAGGCGAAGATCAGCGAAA
This sequence comes from Acidobacteriota bacterium, assembly GCA_039961755.1. Classification (GTDB taxonomy): domain Bacteria; phylum Acidobacteriota; class Thermoanaerobaculia; order Thermoanaerobaculales; family Thermoanaerobaculaceae; genus CALEVZ01. Next base: position 2,251 of record JABRVY010000010.1, read on the forward strand.
AGATCGCCAACGACGCAGCGGCGCTGGCGCGGTCACTGGCCCAGGCGCGCGGCCGGCCGGAGGAGTGGGCGGAGAAGGCGGTGCGTGAATCGGCGTCGTTCACGGCCAGTGAGGCGCTGGAGAAGAAGCTCATCGACCTCATTGCCATCGACCGTGGGGATCTGCTCAAACAGCTGGATGGCAGGGAGGTGAAGCGCTTCGACGGCCGCGTTACCACCCTGAAGCTGGATGCCCCGGAGATCGTGCCGGTCGTGCCCAACGCCGCCGACAAGTTGCTGTCGGTGATCGCTCACCCCAACATCGCCTTCCTGCTGTTTCTGGCCGGCATTGCGGGGGTGGGCTTCGAGCTCACCCATCCGGGGGCGATCGTGCCCGGAGTGGTAGGGGGCCTGTGCCTGCTGCTGGGCCTGTTCGCCCTGTCCGTGCTGCCCATCAACTACGTGGGCGTCCTCCTCATGCTGCTCGCCATCGTCTTCTTCGTGCTGGAAGTCAAGGTGACCAGCTACGGCCTGCTCACCATTGCTGGCCTGGTGAGCTTCGTGTTCGGAGCGCTCATGCTCATTGATACTCCCATTCCGGCGCTGCGCGTCGGCCTCGAGGTCATCCTCCCGTCGGCGTTGCTGATCGCCGGCCTGGTCATCTTCCTGCTCAACCGCGTCCTCAACGTGCACCGCCGGCCGCCGCTGACCGGGCAGGAGGGCCTGGTGGGTGAGGAGGGGCGGGTGGTGGTGGCCCTGGATCCGAGGGGGAAGGTTTTCGTCCACGGGGAGTACTGGGATGCCGTGGCGCCCCGCCCTCTGGCCCTCGGCGAGCGGGTGCGGGTGGTGAAGGTTCTGGGCGACCGGCTGGAGGTGGAGCCGGTGGCCGACTCGTCAACGCCGTAAGAGGTCGTATAGAGAAGGAGGAGTCATGCAGGGTCAGATTCCGTTCGGGTTGTTCGTCGCGGTGTTCGTCGGCCTGCTGTTAGTTTTCAAATGGATCAACATCTTGAATGAGTACGAGCGGGGCGTCATCTTCCGCCTCGGGCGGGTGCTGCCGGAGCCCAAGGGGCCGGGGTTCGTCTTCGTTTTCTGGCCCATTGACCGCATGGTCAAGGTGAGTTTGCGCACGGTGGTGCTGGACATTCCTCCGCAGGATGTCATCACCCGCGACAACGTCTCGGTGAAGGTCAACGCTGTCGTGTACTTCCGGGCGCTCAACCCGGTGAAGGCGATCATCGAGGTGGAAAACTACGTCTACGCCACCTCCCAGCTCGCCCAGACGACGCTGCGCTCGGTGCTGGGCGAGGTGGAGCTGGATGAACTGCTGGCCGAGCGGGAGAAGCTCAACCACAGCTTGCAGGAGATCATCGATCGCCACACCGACCCCTGGGGAGTCAAGGTCTCCCTGGTGGAGGTCAAGCACGTGGACCTGCCCCAGGAGATGCAGCGGGCGATGGCCAAGCAGGCCGAGGCGGAGCGCGAGAAGCGCGCCAAGATCATCCACGCCGAGGGCGAGTACCAGGCCTCCGCGCAGCTGGCCGCCGCCGCCAAGGTGATCGCCAGCGAGGAGGCGGCGCTGCAGCTGCGTTTCCTGCAAACCCTCACCGAGGTGGCCACGGAGAAGAACTCCACCATCGTCTTCCCGGTGCCCATCGACATCATTTCCGCCTTCATGCGCAAGGGGGACGAGAAGAAGTGAAGCCCGGGGCGTGAGCTGGAGTGGGCGAGAAGCACTTCGAGATCATCATGAGCGGGCGCCAGATGGCGCTCCTCGTTGCCGCCTTGACCGGGCTGATGCTGGTGGCGTTCGGGTTGGGCGTCACCGTGGGGTTGCTGCAACCCCGCGGTGACCGCCACCGGGGCGGGCGGGAGG
>JABRVY010000011.1:0-12799 GCA_039961755.1 Acidobacteriota bacterium
GGGGGAGCAGGGGCAGGGAGAGCACCGGTCCCGCCCAGCCCTGGCGCAGGCGCTTCAGCTCCCCCTGCTGGGCTTGCCAGCGCCGCTGCCACAGGGCGGCAGCCGCATCGGCCGGATCGGCGTCGCCGGCCAGCGGGGCGAGCACCCCGTTGGCCACCACCGCGTCGCCCCCCCGCCCCAGCAGGTCGGGCAGGGCGTGGAGCAGCTCCAGGGTCTCCTGCACCGGCATCTCGCTCGCCGTGGTCACCGCCAGCACCCCGCAGCGTTTCACATCCTTGACGAGATCCGTCAGTTCCCGGGCCATGCGGGCGAAGGGGCCGGCCCGGATCACCTCCGCCACCAGGGAGGGGGCGCGCAGCAGCGACACCCCGTGGCCGGTGGCGGGAGCATCGAGGACCACCGTCTCCACCCGCGGGCCGCCGGCGCGACCGTGCAGCGCCCGCCAGGCGTGGCCCAGAAGGGCCATCTCCTTCAGGCCCGGGGCGCCCCCGGCGAAGGGCTCGTAGACGGGGCTCGACAGCACCCGCCGCACCAGCACCTCGAGGCGCAGCTGGTCGCGCACCACCTCGTCCATCACCTGGCGGGGGGAGAGGTTCTGCAGGTACAGCCCCCCCTCCACGGGCACCACCTCCCCCGCCGAGGGGGGCACCTCCAGCAGGTGATGGGCGCTTTCCCTGGGGTCGGCCTCCAGCAGCAGGACGCGCCGCCCCCCCTCGGCCAGCGCCACCGCCAGCACCGCCGCCACGGTGGTCTTCCCCACGCCCCCCTTGCCGGTCACCACCAGCAGCTGGCGGCTGCGCATGGGGGCTACCAGGGGAGGCACCGGGAGACCCTCACTCGGCGTAGAGGCGCTCGATCTCCCGGGCGAACTGGCGCTCCACCACCCGCCGCTTCACCTTCAGGGTGGGGGTGAGCTGTCCCCCGTCGATGGTGAAGGGGGTGGCCACCACGGTGAAGCGCTTGATGGTCTCGTAGCGGGCCAGGCGGGCGTTCACCCGCTCCACCACCTCGGCCAGGGCCGCCTGCACCAGCGGGTGCTCCACCAGCTCGCTCCAGGTGGTCCAGGCGATGCCCCGTTCCCCGGCCCAGACCTCTAGCGCCTCGCGGCCGGGGGAGAGCAGCGCCACGATGTATGGGCGCCCGTCGCCAATGAGCACCGCCTGCTCGATGAGGGGGGAGGTCTTGAGCTCCGCCTCGATGGGGGCGGGGGCCACGTTCTTGCCGCCGGCGGTGACGATGAGCTCCTTCTTGCGGTCGGTGATGAGCAGGAAGCCGTCGTCGTCGATCTCGCCGATGTCGCCGGTGTGGAAAAAGCCATCCTCGTCAATCACCTCCGCCGTGGCGGCGGGATTGTTCCAGTACCCCTGCATCACCGAGGGGCCACGCACCAGGATCTCCCCGTCCTCGGCCAGGCGCACCTCCACGTTAGGCAGCGGCCGGCCCACCGTGCCCAGCCGGATGGTGCCGGGGGCGAGGCCGTTGACGGCGACCACCGGCGAGGTCTCGGTGAGCCCGTACCCCTCCACCAGGGGAATGCCCACGGCGTGGAAGAACTCGGCGATGTCCAGGCGCAGGGGCGCCCCGCCGCTGACGCACACCCGCAGGCGCCCCCCGAGGCCGGCGCGGATCTTCTCGAACACCAGCCGATCGGCGAGCGTGAGCTGCGCCTCCAGCACCGCCCCCACCTCCTTGCCGGCCAGGCGCCGGCGAGCCGCCTCCAGCCCCACCTGCAGCGCCCAGGAGAACACCTCCCGCTTGAGGGCCGAGGAGGCCGCTCGGGCGACGATGGAGTCGTGGATCTTCTCGAAAAAGCGCGGCACCCCGCACAGCACCGTCGGCGCGATCTCCCCGATGAGCTCGGCGACGTGCAGCACCGAGCAGTAGGCCCGCCGGGTGGCGCGGTACATGTAGACGTAGGACAGCATGCGCTCCAGCACGTGGGAGAGGGGCAAGAACTCCAGCGCCAGGTCATCGGGCCCCACCGGCACCCGGGGGGCGGCGACCAGCACGTTCTGCACCAGGTTGCGGTGGGTGAGCAGCACGCCCTTGGGCTCGCCCGTGGTCCCCGAGGTGTAAATGATGGTCAGCGGGTCGTCCTCCCGCACCCGCCCGGCGCGCCGCCAGAAGCGTTCGACCGCGGCGCTCACCTCCACCCCCGCGACCAGACTGTCCAGCAGGCGCACCCCCCGCTCCGGCCGACCCTCGAGCTGAATCAGGTGCTTCAGCTCGGGGCACGCCTGCTGGACCTTCAAGAGCTTGGCCATCTGGGTGGGCTGATCCGACACCGCCACCGCCGCCCCGCCGTCCCGCGCCTGGAAGGCGATCTGCTCCGCCGTCAGGGTGCCGTACACCGGCACCGTGATCGCCCGCAAGGACTGCACCGCCAGATCGACCACCAGCCACTCGGGGCGGTTGTCCGACAGCAGCATGACGCGGGTGCCGGCCCGCACGCCGAGGCCCTTGAGCGCCTCGGCCAGGGTCGCGACGGCCCGCACCACCTCACCCGTGGACCAGGTCCGCACCCCGTCTGGGGTGGCGTGGGCGAGATGACGTTCCCGCGGAACCTCGGTATCGCGGTGGAAGAGATCCATGATGGTGCGCAGCGCCACGGGCAACCCCCTTTTACCCGGTGCAGGCCGGGCCAGCCCCCTCAACCGGCGCCACTCACCGCCCCACCTCCCCCACCGGCGGCACCCTGCTGCAGGCGTACTCGGCCAGCGCCGTGATGGTCAGGGAGGGATTGGCGCCCAGGTTCGCCCCGATCACCGAGCCGTCCATGATATACAGGCCGGGATAGCCAAAGACCTGAAAATGCGCGTCGATCACCCCCTCGTCGCGGCTGCCGGCGATGGGGCAGCCGCCCAGGATGTGGGCGGTGACCGAGCGGTCGAGCAGCACCTCCACCAGCGTCGACTGGGCCACCGCATCCAGCTCCTGTCCCAGCTCCCGCGCCACCTCGTTGGCGATGGGGATGTACGACGGTACCCGCCCCTGCCCATCGGGGGGGCGCGACGACAGGATGCGACGGAACGGCCAGTACGCCTTGCGCGTCTGCCGCAGGGTGGTGTGGTTGTCGATGGTCTGCATCACCAGCAGCACCTGGGAGCGCGCCGCCTTGCCCACCGGCCAGGCGGTGCGCAGCGCCCCCAGGGGGTGGCGCAGGACATTGCCCGCCCAGCGCACCCAGCGGGGCACGCCGCCGCCGCCGTCGGTGAGCAGCGTACCCAGGGCCAGCACCACGTCCGAGCCTTTGGGGAAGCGCACCAGCTCCATGCGGGTGCGCTCGTCCACGTGCACCTCCGCCTGGATGGCGAGCCCCTGCCACAGGTTATCGTGGGAGCGGGAGGTGATGCCCAGCAGCGCCTCCGAGTTGGTGCGCACGTACTCCCCCAGCCGGGGGGACAGGTGCTCGAGGCTGCCCGCCCGGCGGCACTCCATGAGCAGCCGGGAGGTCCCCAGCACCCCGCCGGCGAGCACCACCCGACGGGCGGTGAAGGCCCCCCGCCGGGGAGAGAGCCGCTCGGTGGAGGCAGCCCACAGCACCCTGAAGCCTCCCCCCGGCATCGGCTCCAGCAGGTCCACGCGGGTTTCAGGGAGGATGCGGGCGCCCTTTTTCTCCGCCAGGTACAGATAGTTGCGGTCGAGGGTGTTCTTCGCGCCGGTGGGACACCCCACCATGCACGCCCCGCAGAAGTGGCACCCCTTCCGCGGCGGCCCCTCGCCGCCGAAGTAGGGGTCGGGCACCTCCACCTCCGGCTGGCCGAAGAACACCCCCACGCTGGTGGGGCGGAAGGTCCTCGCCAGCCCCCGCCGCTCGGCCACCCGGCGCAGCGCCTCGTCCCCCCGGTCGAGGCGGGGCGACGGCACCGACCCCAGCATCCGTCGCGCCGTGGCGTAGTGCGCCGGCATCACGCCACGCCAGTCCTCCAGCCCCTTCCAGTGGGGGTCATCCCAGACCACCTCGTCGGGCTCCAGGTGGGTATTGGCGTACAGCAGCGACCCACCCCCCACCCCCACGCCGTAGAGGATCATCACGTCGGAGAGCAGGTGGAACCCCCAGGTGCCGTACCACCCCAGCCACGGCAGCCAGAACGATTTCGGAAAATTCCAGTTGCTGCGGGGGAACTCCTCCGGCCGCCAGCGCCGCCCCTTCTCCAGCACCAGCACCCGGTACCCCTTCTCGGCAAAGCGCAGCGCCGCCACCGAACCGCCGAACCCGGAGCCGACGATGAGCACATCGGTGTCGAAGTCGTGGGCTGGTGGACTGGCGAAACGTCCGTCGGCAGATTCCATTGTCGTCATCGTGCCGCAAGGCGGCAAAACTGTCAACACCCGCCGATGTGCCTTATTTCAGTGACGATTTCGCGAACCTCCCGGCTTTCTGCAGTGCGGCAACCGACCCTCCCTCGCCGGGACTTCGTCCAGCCATTCCCCCGCTCAGGGGGTCACCAGGGGGTGAATGACGCGCGCCCACCACCACGGGGCGAGGAGAGCCTTGAGGACGATGTCCACCGCCAGGCCGGCAAGACCCGCCAGCAGCCAGCGCCGCCACCCGGGGAGTCGCGGCAACCCCAGGCGAATCAGCGGCTCGGCCAGCGCCACGCCCAGGGCGAGGTAGGCGGCCACCCGTACCACCGCCCAGGGGTGCCAGGCCAGGGCCGCCGCCCAAAGCGGCGTCCCCGACGTGGCGGCCAGCCCCCCGGCGTAGGCCCCCATCCAGCCGAACAGCACGCTGGCGAACACCAGCCCCAGATAGCCGCTGGTGGCCACGGTGGCGGCGGCGAACAGGGCGGCGTGCAGGAGGTGCTGGGGAACGAAGCAGGCAGGACTCGACTCGCACCCCTCGCCGTTGCGCGCCCAGGTCAGCATCTCCTCGCGGTACTCGGCGGCGCGGGGAAAGAGCGCCGCACAGCTGCCCGGCCGCCGGACCTCGAGGGCGGCGGTCCCGCCCGCCAGCAGCGCCGCCCACAGAGCAACCACCGCCACCGCCACGCCGCGGCGGCCCCGGCGCAGCGCCCCCACCAGCGGCAGCCACGCCACCAGCGCCAGCAGCGGCGGCCCCACCAGCCAGCCCAGCAGCATGCCCGATGCTACCACCCCCCTCGCTCGGCGCACGCTACCCGGGGGGTAAACAACGGGCAGCTACCGGGACGCCTGCCGTGGCAATCGCTTGCCCCTTCGCGAGCTCGCACTTCAGCGGGCGGAGCGCTCCAGCAGGCGGTCCAGCAGCGGCGGCGCCAGGAGGGAGAGCAGCCGCGCCAGGCGGGTCTCGCGCCCCAGCAGCACCAGCCGTCGGCCCCGCGCCGCCGCTTCCAGGGTGGCGCGGGCGACCTGATCGGCGGTCAGGGTGGCCCGGCCCGCCGCCTGGTCGAACCCCTGGGGGGTGCCGTCCCCCCTGAGGGCCCGGGAGCGCATGGGGGTGTCCACGTAGCCGGGGCAGACGATGGTCACCCCCACCCCGGCCTGGCGCAGCTCGACTCGCAGGGAGCCGAAAAAACCGTGCAGGGCGTGTTTGGAGGCGGCGTAGGCGGTGCGGGTGGGCACCCCCACCAGGCCGATCAGGGAGGAGACCACGGCAATGCGCCCCCGGGCCGCGACCAGGTGGGGCAGGACTTCCTTCGTCAGAGCCACTGTCGCGAAGAAGTTGATCTCCATGATGCGGCGCAACACCTCGAGCTCGAGCTCCGCAAAGCGCGCGTTCATGGTCACGCCCGCGTTGTGGACCAGCAGGTCCAGCCCCCCCAGGTTGGCCACCGCCTCGCCGAGGGCCGCGATGGTCCCCGCCTCGGTGAGGTCCCCGGCCACGGCCGTCACCTGTGCCCCCACCGCCCGGCAGCCGCCGGCGCTGGCGTCCAGGGCCCCGGTGTCCCGCCCCGAGAGCACCAGCACCGCCCGCTCCTCCGCCAGCTGCCGTGCCAGCGCCGCCCCGATCCCGGAGGAAGCTCCGGTCACCAGCGCCCGCCGCCCGCTCCACAGACCACTCGCCATGGGGGGATTGTACAGTGGGGCCGGCAAGCACGCCCGCCCCCGGGTAAGGACGACCCGAGCACCGACACCGTCACGGACACGGACACGCGCACGCGCTGTGCCATGGCCATCTCGAAATCGCGAAGAACGGCAGTACCTGGTACCGAGCGTTCGTCCCTCGCGCCCCCTCGGGGAGATGCGCAGCTATCATGCCCCCATGCCCACTCTCACTTTCCTCGGCGCGGCAGGCACGGTCACCGGTTCGCGGTATCTGTTCGAGGCGCACGGGCGCCGCATTCTCATTGATACCGGGCTGTTCCAGGGGCGTAAGGAGCTACGACGGCGCAACTGGGAGCGCTTGCCCGCCGACCCGGCGACCCTGGATGCGGTCATCCTCACCCATGCCCACGTGGACCACGCCGGCTACCTGCCCCGCCTGGTGCGGGACGGCTTCCGCGGCCCCACGGTGGCCACCGCTCCCACCCGGCGTCTGCTGCAGGTGGTGCTTCCCGATGCCGCCCGGCTGCAGGAAGAGGAGGCGCGCTTCGCCAACAAGGTGGGCTCCTCTAAACACAGCCCGGCGCTGCCCCTGTTCGACGTCCGTGACGCCCACGCCGCCGTGGATACCGTCGAGGGCAAGCCCTTCGGGCAGCCCTTCACCCTCTTCCCCGGGTTCGAGGTCACCTTCCGTCGCCAGGGCCACATCCTGGGTGCCGCCGCGGTGGAGCTGGCGGTCAAGGTGGCAGGGGGAGAGCGGATCACCGTTTTCTTTTCCGGCGACGTGGGCCGCTACGACGTGCCGGTACTGCGGCCGCCGGAGGACTACCCCGGGTCGACCTACCTGGTGGTGGAGTCCACCTACGGGGACCGCCTGCACGACCCCGCCGACCCGCGCGAACAGCTGACCGAGATCGTCCGCGAGGTGCAACAGGATCGCGGCGTGCTGCTCATCCCCGCCTTCGCCATCGACCGCACCCAGGAGTTGCTGTACTTCCTGCGCGAACTCATCACCGACGGCGCCATCGACCCGCTGCCCATCTTTCTCGACTCCCCCATGGCGCGGGAGGCCACCCAGATCTACCGCCAGTGCCTGAGCGAGCACGACGCCGAGGCGCGCGAGCTGCTGCGCGACGGGGTCGATCCCCTCTCGCCGCCGAACCTGACGATCATCGGCACTACCCAGGAGTCCAAGCAGCTGAACAGCCTCCGCGGGCCCGCGGTGATCATTTCCGCCTCGGGCATGGCCACCGGCGGCCGCATCCTCCATCACCTCCGTCACCGCCTGGGCGACCCCTCGACCACCGTGCTGTTCGCCGGCTACCAGGCGGAGGGCACGCGCGGCCGGCGCCTGATCGACGGCGAGAAGGAGCTCAAGATCTTCGGGGAGATGGTGCCGGTGGCGGCTCGCATCCTGCGCCTGAGCTCGCTGTCGGCTCACGCCGACGCCGACGAACTCACCATCTGGTTGAGCCGCGCGCCAGCCGCCCCGCGGCAGGTCTTCGTGACCCACGGCGAGCCGCCGGCTTCCCAGGCGTTCGCCGCCCGTCTCGCCGAGCGGTTGGGGTGGCAATGCCAGGTACCCGGGCTAGAGGAGACAGTCGAGCTTTGAGGAGGGTGGCAACCGCGTTCGGGCGATTCCTGGCCGAGCTCATCCGCGCCCAGCACCGCGACCAGCTCTTCCTGCGCGCCGCTGCCCTGGCCTACACCACCCTGCTCTCCCTGGTGCCCCTGCTCACCGTCGCCCTCGCCCTGGTGGCGCGGGTGCAGCCGCAGCGCGCCGAGCTCATCGTCACCGCCATCGCCGCCATCTTTCCCTTCTCGTCCCAGCAGGTCACCGCCACCCTGGCAACCTTCGCCGAGCGCGCCGTCTCCCTGGGGTGGGCGGCCATCTTCCTATCGGCCCTGGTCACCTTCAACGCGTTTTTCCAGATCGAGGAGGTCATGAACTCCATCTGGGGGGTGCCGGCGCGGCGCAAGCTGCGCTGGCGGGTGGCCTCCTTTCTGGCGGTACTGCTGTGGGGACCGCTGCTACTCGCGGCGCTTTTCTCCTTCCTGTACTGGTTGCAGAGCCACCCGACCCTGCGGACCCTCGCCCCCTTCACCCGCCCCTTGCCGGCGTTGTTTGCCTTCATGGTGCTGGCGGCGCTGTACCGCTGGGTGCCCCACGCCCGCGTTCCTTGGCGCGCCGTCGCCGTCGGCGCGGCGGTCGCCGCCGCGGCATTGAGTCTCATCCATCTGGGGTTTCAGGTGTACCTGGATCTGGCCACCGGCCTCAACGTGGTGTACGGCTCCCTGGCCATCGTGCTGTTCTTCCTCGTTTCTCTTTTTCTCTTCTGGTTCGCGGTGTTGCTGGGGGCCGAGGCCTCCTGGGTGGTCGGCAGGCCAGCGGCCCCGGCGGAACCTCGCGGGTCAGCGGGTGGCGGTGTACTCGGAGAAGATGCCCAGCTCCACGTAGCGCGAGACGTCCACGAAGCCGACCCGGCGCAGGGCGTCGAGAACGGCCTCGGGGGGCACGCAGGCGGCGATGGTGTCCCAGTAGTAGCGCCACAGCAAGGGGGTGTCCCGCCGCCGGGCGAGCAGGCGAGCGGCTAGGGGTACGAAGGTTCTCATGTACGCCTTCAGCAGCGCGGTGCCGACCCGGCTCGCCGGTCTGGTGATTTCCAGCAAGCACAGGCGGCCACCGGGAGCCAGCACCCGGTGGAACTCGGCGAACACCACCTCGAGATCGGCCAGGTGCCGCAGGGCGTAGCCCATGGCCAGGAAGTCAAACTGCCCGTCGCGGCAGGGTATGGCCTCCCCCGCGGCCAGTAGCGTGGGGACGGCGAGGACGCGCCGCGCCTCGGCCAGCATCCCGGGGGACGGGTCGAGGGCCCACACCAGGGCAGAGTTCCCCACCACGCGAACGGCCTCGCGGGTGACCAGCCCGGTCCCCGCTGCGACATCCAGCACCCGCATCCCTTCCTCGAGACCCGCGCGCAGGAGAGCCTGTCGCCGATACCAGGAGCCCGAGCCGAACCCGATGAACTTCTCGATGCGGTCGTAGTCCACGGCGGTGTCGTCGAACAGGCGGCGGGTGAGGGCGATGCGCTCGTCCTCGCTACGCCAGTAGGCGCCCTCTGCCGGCGGGGCGGTGAGGGGGGAAGATGACCGGCCGCTCATCTCCCACTCCGTGCGGGCGATGGGGGGCGGTGGATCGTGCACCGCCTCGGCGTTCCCCGCTGCCCCTGCGGGCAGCACCGTTCTCGCGCCCGGGGCCGGGGGCAGGCGTCCGCGGTGTGGACCCCGGGCGGCCGCCGAGGGCGTCCGAGGGGCGCGCCGGCCCCGGCGATGCAGGCCCGAGTCTCACCGCGTGCGGTACGCGGGTGGCGGACCGGCGACGAAAGACCATCAAGAAAAGGAAAGAAAGCTATACCAGGTACCCTCAAAACGTCGTCCCGATGGAGAAGGTGAAGCTCTCGAAGGGATCGTCCTTGAACTTCTTGATCGGCTTCGAGTAGATGAAGCGGAGAGGAGCCTGGAAGATGGGCAGGAAGATGCGCAGCTCGGCCCCCGCCGAGTGGCGATAGTTGGACAGCTCCCACCCTTGCCTCTCGTGCCAGTTGTTGCCGATGTCCGTGAACAGGATGAACTTCAGCGGTCCCCCCAGGCGAATCTGGTACTCCAGGTTGAGCTGTAGGTAACGATCGCCCCCCTCGGGCGCGCCGTTTTCTGCCAGGTAGGGCTCGCCGGTGGACTTGTCCCGGGGGAACACGCGGTAGACCGGAAAGCCGCGCAACGATCGTTCCCCACCTATACGGTAGCGTTCCCAGTAGGGCAGTGCACCACCGCCAAAGGGAATCGCCCGTCCCCCTTCGAGGTTGGCGGCCAGCACGTAGCGCCGGCGCAGGGGGTAGAAGTACGCCACCGCCGCTTCAGGGCGGACGTAATCGAACTCGCCACCGAGGATACCGCCGGCCACCTTCAGCCGGGTGGAGAGCGACAGCCCCTGGTTGGGATCGAAGGGATCGTCGCGGGAGTCGATGAAGAACGCCGGCGTCACCGACGAGGTCACCCCTGCGAACGTGGCGAAGTAAGTTTCGGCAAACGGCATGTCCTTGTAGGGGGGCGGCAGCGGGCGGCGGCGCGGTGGAGGATTGGGGAAATCGGGGGTGATGAGACGGGCCACCACCTCCTTGGCCACGGTGTCATCGTAAGCGTAGAGGAAGGTCACCTGACTGAAGTCGCCCACCGACACCCCCCACAGGGCGGTGAGACCCTTGCGATCCTGCAGGTAGGTGGTGAGGTCGAGCTTCTGCTTGAAGATCGACCCGCCGATGACCATGCGCCGATCGAGAAAGTACGGCTCCGAAAAGGTGATGGAGTAGGAATCGGCGCGGCGACCGGAAGACAGGGACACCCCCAGCGTCTCGCCGCGCCCCATGAAGTTGCGGGTGTTGAACATGAACTGGAAGAAGAAGTGGTCCAGCTCGGAGTAACCGGCGCCGAATTGGATATCCGTGCGGCCTACCTCCTGTCCCTTGATGGTGACGTTCACCAGCTTGGCCTGCTCGTCGAACTTGAACTCCAGCGGGTCCTCGGCGAGTTTGAAGTAGCCAAGCTGATTCACCTTGAAGACCGAGCGCCGGAAGGCAGTCATGTCCATCCAGTCGCCCTCGAAGAGGCGAAACTCCCGCCGTAGCACCTTTTCCTGGGTCTTGGTGTTGCCGGTGAACTCCAGCCGGCCGAGGCGGTAGCGGTCCCCCTCGTAGATCTTCACCGTCACATCCACCACGTCCGGCTCGGCGCCGTTCTGCAGCACCTGGTTGGTGTAGGCGTAGATGTAGCCGCGGGAGTTGTACAGCGTCCGCACCGCCTCGTTGCCCGCCTCGATGCGCGAGTGGTTGTATACCTTGCCCGGGCGCGTTTCATAGAGGCTCAGCAGCTGGTCGTTCTCGAACACGGTGGCTCCGGAGAGGGACAACTGCCCCATGCGGAACTGCCTCCCCTCCTGCACCGGAATGGTGACCAGGGTGGCGAACTTCTTCTTCTTCTGGGTTTCCGCCTCCGGTCGACGCGCCACCAGCTCGGTTCGCGGCTCGCCCACGACGATGTCCTTGTAGCCCCGGTTGAGGTAGAACTTCTTCAGGTTTTCCGAGTCTTCTCCCCAGTTTTCCCGGGACCAGATGAGCTTCTTGCCGAAGGGGCGCAACAGCGATTTCTGCTTGGTCTTCTTCAACGCCCGGCGCAGGCGCCAGTCGCTGAAGCGTTCATTGCCGTCGAACGAGATGCGTCCGATGCGCACCTTGCCACCCTCGTCGATGCGAAAGGTGACGGTGCGCAGGTGGCCGGCCTCGTCGGAGATTTCGGGCACGATCACCGCCGAGGCGTAGCCGTCGGCGGCGTAGGCCTCGGCCAGGGCCTGGCGGGCCCGGTTCAGCTCGGAGATGCGCAGCGGCACGTTGCGCCGCAGCGTCACGCCGGCGGCGTCCAGCTTCTCGCGCAGGGTGGTGGTGGATAACTTCTTGTTCCCCTCGAACTTCCATTCTTTCACGATGGGGCGCTCGCGCAGCCGCACGATGACCCGCACCTTGCCCGGCTCGATCTCTTCTTTCTCGATCAGCAGGTCCTCGACCAGGCCGGAGTCCCAGAACCGTCTGAAGCTCTTGGCAATCGCCTCGGCATCGAAGGGATCCCCGGCCGAAATACCCAGGTAATACTCCACGGTGTCCGCAGTGATGGTGGTACCACCCTCCACCACCACTTCGGAAATGATGGGCGCTCGCTCCTGCGCCGCTGCGATACCCACTGCCAGCACCACGGCAGCCGCGATGATCCCCCTCAGCATGCCCACGCACTCCCCTCGACAACCACTCGGCTCGCCCGCTCCGCGGCAACTCTCGCCTTCCCTGGCGCTCGATCGATCACGACCCTGCTCCTCTTCCGCCCACATCGGCCCTGGTCATGGACAGGATGCGATCGCACTGCCCGGCCAGGGCCTCGTTGTGGGTCACGATAACACTGGTGAGCCGGCGGCTCAAATGCAGCTGGCGGAGCAACGCGAACACGGTTTGCGCGTTGGCGGCGTCGAGGTTGCCGGTGGGTTCGTCGGCGAGCAGCAGGCGGGGCCCGGCCACCAGCGCCCGGGCCAGCGCTCCCCGCTGCTGTTCGCCGCCGGAGAGCTGATCGGGAAAGTGCTTCGCCCGGGAGGCCAGCCCCACCTGCTCCAGGAGGTCGGCCGCGCGGTCAAGCGCCTCGCGGCGCCTCACCCCGGCGATGAGCAGCGGCATGGCGGCGTTCTCTGCCAGGGTAAACTCGGGGAGCAGGGCGTGAAACTGAAAGACGAAGCCGATGTAGCGGTTGCGCCAGCGCGCCCGCTCCTGGACGGCCAGCCCCCCGGTATCGGTGCCGAACAGCTCCAGGCTGCCCTCATCCGGGCGATCTAACAAGCCGAGAAGGTGCAGCAACGTGCTCTTGCCCACTCCGGAGGGCCCCACCACGGCCAGCATTTCACCGCACTCGACCTGGAGGTCGAACCCGTGTAACACCTCCACCCGTGTGGCGCCCTCGCCGTACCCCTTGGCGAGGCCGCGGGCGCGCACGGCCGGCTCACTCATAGCGAAGCCCCTGCAGCACATCGCGTTGTGCCGCGGCACGGGCTGGCGCCAGCGAGGCGAGCAGGGCCGCGGCGAAGGACACCGCAAGCACCAGCATCACTGCCTCCGGCTCCACCCGAAAGGGCACGTGCGACACCACGAAGACCCCCCGCGGCAGAGGCAACGCCCGGGTGCGATCCAGCACGCCGGCCAGCACGGCCCCGGCGGCGGTGCCCAGCACACCCCCCAGCACTCCCACC
>JABRVY010000012.1:0-1310 GCA_039961755.1 Acidobacteriota bacterium
CGTCGTTGGAAGACTGCCCCAGGTTGACGTGGTCGTTGGGATGCACCGGCCGGTGTACCGCCGGTTCACCCCCCAGGCGGCGATTGGCCAGGTGGGCCAGTCGACTGACCCGGGCGGTGGCGCGGGTGGATGAGGAGCTGCCCCGACTGCTGGCCCTGCCCCTGGGGGGCACGGCGGTGGGCACTGGGCTGGGGTGCGATCCGCGGGTGCCCACCCGCGTCGTGGAGTTGTTGCGGGCCGCCTACGGGGTGGCGCTCACCGTGGGCCGCGATGCCGGGGCCATTCAGGCCCAGGAGGCCCCCATCGCCCTGGCCGACGCCCTGGCCGGGGTGGCCCGGGTGCTCCTGGCGGTGGCCAACGACCTGCGCCTGCGGGCCAGCGGGCCCTTCGGTGGGTTGGCTGAGCTGCGCCTGCCGGCGGTGCAGCCGGGATCCTCCCTGATGCCGGGAAAGGTCAACCCGGTGATCCCCGAGGCAGTGGTGCAGGTTGCCATCGAGGTGGAGGGGCTGGCCGCCGCCTGCCGGCTGTCGGCGACCTTGCACCAGCTCGATCTCTCCCACGCCAACCCACTGCTGGCGTGGAACCTGGACACCATGTGTCGGCTCCTGGGCGGGGCCGCCACGGTTCTGGCACAGCGCTGCCTTGCCGGCCTCAGCGTGAACGAGGCGCGTGCCCGAGGGTTGGCGGAGGCCAGCCCGGCTCTGGCCACGGCGCTGGCCGCTCACCTCGGGTACGAGCGCGCCGCCGCCATCGCCCGGGAGGCGGAGCTGGCGGGCGAGACGGTGGCGGCGGCGGCTCGCCGGCTGGGGGTGCTGCCGGCGGATCAACTGGAAGAAATTCTCGACCTGGACCGCCTGGCGGCGGGCTCCGACGGGCGATGACGTCGCCCCAAGGAAGGGGCAGGGAAAGAACATGTTCATCATCATTCCGACGGGGCACGAGCAGGATACGGTGCGCCGCCTGCCGTGGGTGACCATCGTCCTCATCGCCCTCAATGTCCTGGTTTTTCTCCTGGTTGGCCTGCAGGGGTCAGGCGCCGAGGAGCGGGCGGCCCGCCGGCTGGAGCGGGTCTTTGAATACTGGTCGCAGCGACCCTACCTGCAGATCCCCCCGGCACTGCTGCGCGAGAACCTTTCGCCGCGGGAGCAGGAGCAGGTCACGATGATGCGCGAGGCGCTCCAGCACGCGGCCCCCGAGGATGCGGAGGAGCGGGCCCGCGAGCAGGCCGAGCTCGATCGGCTGGCGCAGGAGGCGCTGGCGACTCGCGATGAGCACCCCGCCTGGTCGTGGGGGCTGATCCCCGCCCGTCC
>JABRVY010000013.1:0-6758 GCA_039961755.1 Acidobacteriota bacterium
GGTGAAGGCGGGGGAGACCACGCCGGACGGTATGCTGTCGGTGGGCACGGCGCGCTGCCTGGGGGCCTGCGGGGCGGCGCCGGTGGTGGTGTTCGACGAGGAGATGCTGGGCAAGGTGACGCCCGAGATGGCCCTGGCGCGCACCGAGGAGTGGATGAGCCATGCCGACCATTGAGGAGTTGACCGAGATCGCCGAGCGCGAGCGGGAGCGCTGGCGGGCCTTTGCGCACCGCATCCTGGTGTGCACCGCCTCCGGGTGCGCCTCGGCGGGGAGCGGGGCGGTGCTGGAGGCGCTGCAGCAGGAGGTGAAGCGGCAGGGGCTGGAGGAGCGCTGCGCCGTCAAGGGGGTGGGGTGCCTGGGGCTGTGCGCCGCCGCGCCCCTGGTGGCGGTGGAGTCCGCCGACCTCCTGTACCAGGGGGTGCAGCCGGCGGACGCCGGGGAGATCGTCGCCGCCCTCGGCCGGCGGCCCGTCGCCCGGCTCGCCTGTCCGGTGGACATCCCCTTCTTCCGCAAGCAGATGAAGATCGTGCTGGAGAACTCCGGGGTGATCGACCCGGAGCGCATCGAGGACGCCATCGCCCACGGCGGCTGGCAGGCCCTGGTGACGGCCCTCACCGAGATGCGCCCCCACGAGGTGATCGAGCAGGTCACCCGCTCCGGCCTGCGCGGCCGGGGGGGCGGCGGCTACCCCACGGGGCTGAAGTGGACCACCGTCGCCAAGGCGGGGGTGGGGGAAAAGTACGTCATCTGCAACGCCGACGAGGGGGACCCGGGGGCCTTCATGGACCGCTCGGTGCTGGAGTCGGATCCCCACCGGGTGCTGGAGGGGATGGCCATTGGCGCCTACGCCGTGGGGGCCAACAAGGGGTTCATCTACTGCCGCGCCGAGTACCCCCTGGCGGTCAAGCGCCTGGAGCTGGCCATCAAGCAGGCCCGGCGCCTCAACCTGTTGGGCAACAACATTCTGGGTACGCCCTTCTCATTTGCCGTGGAGGTGCGTCTGGGGGCGGGGGCCTTCGTGTGCGGGGAGGAGACGGCGCTGATGGCCTCCATCGAGGGGAGGCAGGGGCGGCCCCGCCCCCGCCCCCCCTACCCGGCAGAGCTGGGGCTGTTCGGAAAGCCGACGCTCATCAACAACGTGGAGACCTTCGCCAACGTCCCCGCCATCATCCGCGAGGGGGGGGAATGGTTCGCCCGCATCGGCACGGCCCACTCCAAGGGCACCAAGGTGTTCGCCCTGGCCGGCAAGGTGGTGAACACCGGCCTCATCGAGGTGCCCATGGGCACCACCTTGCGGGAGATCATCGAGGAAATCGGCGGCGGCGTGCCCGACGGTGGCCGCTGCAAGGCGGTGCAGACCGGAGGACCGTCGGGGGGGTGTATCCCGGCTGGCTACTTCGACACCCCGGTGGACTACGAGTCCCTGAGGGAGCTGGGCTCCATGATGGGGTCGGGGGGCATGATCGTCATGGACGAGAGCTCCTCCATGGTAGACGTGGCCCGCTTCTTCATGGAGTTCTGCACCGCCGAGTCCTGCGGTAAGTGCGTGCCGTGCCGCGCCGGTACGCAGCAGGTGCATGACCTGTTGGCCAAGCTGCTGCGGGGCGAGGGGAGCGGGGAGGACCTGGCCCTCACCGAGGAGCTGTGCGAGCTGATGCGGGAGGCCAGCCTGTGCGGCCTGGGGCAGTCGGCCCCCAACCCGGTGATGTCCACCCTGCGCCACTTCCGGGGGGAGTACGAGGCCCTGCTGGCCGCGAGGGGAGGTGAGGCATGAGCACCCCCAACCCGGCGGTGCGCATCAAGACCCTGAAGATCGACGGGCGGGACGTGGGCGCCCGGGAGGACGAGACCATCCTGGAGGTGGCGCGGGAGAACGGCATCCGCATTCCCACCCTGTGCGCCTTCGAGGGGCTGTCCACGGTGGGCGCCTGCCGCCTGTGCCTGGTGGAGATCAAGGGGTGGTCCCGCCTGGTACCGGCCTGCGTCACCCGGGTGGAGGAGGGGATCGAGGTGATCGCCAACTCCGAGCGGCTGCAGCGGCACCGCCGGCTCATCGTGGAGCTGCTGCTGGCCGAGCGCAACCACGTGTGCTCGGTGTGCGTGGCCAACGGCCACTGCGAGCTGCAGGACCTGGCGGTGGAGCTGGGGATCACCCGGGTGCGGGTGCCCTACCGCTACCCCCGCTTTGCCGTGGACGCCTCCCACCCCCGCTTCGTGGCGGACCACAACCGCTGCGTGCTGTGCAACCGCTGCGTGCGGGTGTGCGACGAGGTGGAGGGGGCCCACACCTGGGACGTCATGGGCCGGGGGGTGGACAGCACGGTGATCACCGACCTCAACCAGCCGTGGGGGGCTTCCGAGAGCTGCACCTCCTGCGGCAAGTGCGTGCACGTCTGCCCCACCGGCGCCCTGTCGGAGAAGCAGAACTTGATCGGGGCCGGCCTCAAGCGGCGGCAGTTCCTGCCCTACCTGCAGCTCATGCGGGAGGCCCGGCGATGAGTACCCCCCGCCTCGCCACGGTGTGGCTGGACGGCTGCTCCGGCTGCCACATGTCCTTCCTGGACACCGACGACGCCCTGCTGGAGCTGTCCACGCTCTGCACGGTGGTCTACAGCCCGCTGGTGGACACCAAGGAGTTTCCCGAGGGGGTGGACGTGACCCTGGTGGAGGGGTCGGTCTCCTCCGTGGAGGACGAGGAGAAGATCGCCAGGGTGCGTCGCCGCACCCGCATCCTGGTGGCGCTGGGGGACTGCGCCGTCACCGGCAACGTCCCCGCCATGCGCACCCCCTTCCCCCTGGAGGCGGTGCTGCACCGGGCCTTCGTGGAGACCGCCCAGCTCAACCCCGGGCCCCCCACCAGGGTGATCCCCCGCCTGCTGCCCCGGGTGCGGCCGGTGCACGAGGTGGTGCCGGTGGACGTGGTGATCCCCGGCTGCCCCCCGCCGGCTGCGGCCATCCTGGACACCGTCAAGGCGCTGCTGGCCGGGCAGACGCCGCGGGTGGCGGAGCTCACCCGCTTCGGTAGGTAGGAGGGGGTCATGCCCAGCACCATCGTCATCGACAACGTCACCCGCATCGAGGGCCACGCCAGGATCACCATCCACCTGGACGAGCACGGCTTCGTGCACGACGCGGCGTTCCACGTGACGCAGCTGCGCGGCTTCGAGAAGCTCTGCGAGGGGCGCCCCTTTTACGAGATGCCGGCCCTGATGGCCCGCACCTGCGGCATCTGCCCGGTGAGCCACCTCATCGCCGGGGCCAAGGCCTGCGACGAGCTGATGGCCGTGCGGATCCCCCCCACGGCGCAGAAGCTGCGGCGCATCATGAACCTGGCGCAGATCCTCCAGTCCCACGCCCTGAACCTCTTCTACCTCTCCGCCCCCGACATCGCCCTGGGCTTCGACGCCGACCCCGGCCAGCGCAACCTCTTCGGCCTGGCCCAGGCCCACCCGGGGCTGGTGCGGGACGGCATCCGCCTGCGCCAGGTGGGCCAGCAGATCATCGAGATCCTGGGCGGCAAGCGCATCCACCCCGCCTGGGTGGTGCCGGGGGGGGTGGCCTCCCCCCTGACCGTGGAGCAGCGGGACGCCATCCTGGCCCTGCTGCCCCAGGCCCTCACCCTGGCCCAGCGCACCCTGGACTGGTACAAGGGGGTGATGGGGGAGTTCGGGGAGGAGATCCGTTCCTTCGGCAACTTCCCCAGCCTGTTCATGGGGCTGGTGGACGCCGAGGGGGGGCTGGAGCACTACGACGGCCAGCTGCGCCTCATCGACGCCGCCGGCAAGGTGGTGGTGGAGGCCATCCCGCCGGCCCGCTACGGGGAGTTCATCGGCGAGGCGGTGGAGCCCTTCAGCTACTTGAAGAGCCCCTTCTTCAAGCCCAAGGGCTACCCGGAGGGGATGTACCGGGTGGGTCCCCTGGCGCGCCTGAACATCGCCGCCACCTGCCGCACCACCTGGGCCGCCCAGGAGCTGGCGGAGTTCAAGGAGCTGGGCCACCCCACGGTGCTGTCCACCTTTCACAACCACTACGCCCGCTTCGTCGAGATGCTCTTCGCCATCGAGCGCATCGACCAGCTGCTGCGGGAGGACGACATCCTGGACACCCACGTGCGGGCCCTGGCCGCCCCCAACGCCGCCGAGGGGGTGGGCATCGCCGAGGCCCCCCGCGGCACCCTGATCCACCATTACCGTATCGACGCCCAGGGGCTCATTACTTTCGCCAATTTGATCATCGCCACCGGCCACAACTCCCTGGCCATGAACCGGGCGGTGCTGCAGGTGGCCAAGCGCTTCGTCAAGGGCACGAGCCTGCAGGAGGGTATGCTCAACCGCGTGGAGGGGGTCATCCGCGCCTTCGACCCGTGCCTGTCCTGCTCCACCCATGCCCTCGGGCAGATGCCCCTGGAGGTTCGCCTGCTGGGCCCCGCCGGGGAGCTGCTGGACCGCCTGGCCCGCTGACACCTGCCGGCCCCCGGCACGGCGTCTCTCCTCCCCGCCCCGGGGGGGCGAGCCGGAGGCCCGCGCCCCCGGGCACGGGCGCGGCCACAGTCTCAGACACGGACACGGCCACGGTCACGGCCACGGTCACGGTCACGGGCACCGTCACGGTTACGGACACGGTCACCAGCACCGTCACCGGCACGGTCACCGGCACGGTCACCGATATGCCCATCTCAAAATTGCTAAAAAGGCTGTACCTGGTATCAGGGGTGGTGACCGTTCCCCGTCACGGACACGGTCACCGTCGCGGCCACGGCCCCAGTCACGGGTGCGGTCGGAGGCGTGCTCCAACCCGCCGCCGGCCCGGCGAGGGCGTGCGCATCTGATACCTGACATAGCTTTTCTGGCTATTTCTGACTTGCTGCCTGCCGGGGCTGCCTGTGCTCGCACGCTGAGCGATCCCAGGCGTGGTGGTTTTGACTTTTTTTGGCAACCTCACCGGCTGGGGCAGTGGGCAGGATGCCGTCCAGGCGAGCTGGGATGCGCTCAGCCAGATGCGCTCCCTGCAGGGCCTGGGGGTGAACCGCCGCTTTGCCTACGATGCCAACGGCGAGCGCATCCTCGTGCGCGAGGTGAACTTCTCGCCGGTGGTGTACACTCTCACCCTGCGCGATCCGGGAGGCAAGGTGCTGCGGGAGGTGACCTACACGCCCTCGACCGGGAGCTGGGCCTGGCGCAAGGACCACGTGTGGCGGGGACGGCACTCGGTGGGCGAGCCGGCGGCCCGGAGACTGGAAGGGCTGCCTTGCCAGCACCCTTCGACCGAGCTGCTCATTTCCTGAAAACACGCTGATGTCCCTGGGAGCGGGCGGTTGCGGATCTGACGTGGTAGGCCGTCGGGCATCGGGTTGGGCCCCCCGAAGGTGGGCAGTGCTAAACTTATAAGTGTCGCCCACCGTTCGCGTGCTCGGCCCTTATCGGTTTTTCTTCTACTCCGGCGATCTCAACGAACCCCCTCACATTCACGTGGAGCGCGAACGGGCCACAGCGAAGTTCTGGTTGGAGCCTGTCAGCCTGGCGGCGTCCCGCAGGTTTCCAGCGCACGAGCTGCGGCACCTGGAGGAGGTGGTTCATACGAACGCCAACGTGTTCTTGGAGGCGTGGCATGAGTTCTACGGCCGTTAGGTACCAGGCGCTTGCCTGCGACGTGCACGTGACCGACGACGAACTGGTCGTGTCACTCACCGACGGTCGACGGGTCGCTGCGCCGCTGGTGTGGTTCCCCCGGCTCTTGGAGGCCAGTGCGGAGGTCCGTGCGGATTGGAGGTTTATCGGCGACGGTGAGGGTATCCACTGGCCGGGAGCCGATGAAGACATCAGCGTGGAGGGGCTTCTTTACGGAGTCCCCTCCGCCGAGTTCAGGCGAGGTCGACGCTGAAAGCCGTCATGGTGCGTTTCGGCAACCAAGCGGGACGTTGTAGAGCTGGGCGAAAGCCCGGTGCGGGAGCGACGGCCGCCGGGAACGGGAGCGACCGCCTCCAGGGCTTCGGGCAGAAGTGCAGCGCTCTGGCGCGGTGGCCGTGACCGGTCCCACGTTCGATACAATCGCGCCCATGACCTCCGTGCAGGGTCCTGGCATCAACCGTTCGATGGGCTACGACGCGTCGGCCGAGCGCCTCGTGGTGCGGGAGGGGTCCAGCTACACCTTCACCCTGCGCGACCTCGGCCACCGGGTGCTGCGGAAGGTCACCTGGAGCTCCACAGAAAGCTGGAGATGGGGCAAGGACTACATCTACCGGGGCGGCACCCTGCTGGCGAGCCAGAGCCCCAGAGAAGGGGAAGGGTTGCTTTACCACCGCTGCGTCATGTCCTCTCCCAGTCCCTCTCTCCCGCCATCCGGGGTCTTTCGAACCTGGGAACCCACCAACTGTCAGGTTAAGTCCTAGCACTTTTAGATTATCGTGTCGTGCGAGGAACCCACGCCCGACCCCCGCGCCAGCGGCCCAGGGGGGCGCCGCCAGGGAGTCCGTCCCGTAGCGCGCAGGCCAGTCGGGGTGGGCATCCAGGCCCGCGTCCAGCAGCTGTGGGGGTCGTTCCTGGCCTCTGGCGGACAGGCCGGCGAGCGAGCCGCCAGTGCAGTGGGTCACCTCTCCACTCCGACGATGGCGACCGTCGCCGGTAGGGGCGCCCAGGCCGTCCGGCGGGCGTCCAGCTCGCCGGCAAACCCGCGCCGGTCCAGGCTCTCCTCGGGCAGCCAGGCCAGCAGGTCCACGCCGCCGGGGGCCGACGGGGAGGGGAGGGTGGCGGCTGAAGGG
>JABRVY010000014.1:0-1181 GCA_039961755.1 Acidobacteriota bacterium
TGGGGGGAGGGGGAGCTGCCTCCCCCCATCGCCGCCCTCGCCCTGCGGCCGCTGGCGTCCAGTCTGCCGGCCAGGATCGTGTTCTCCGCCCTGGATGCGGCCCTGGCGGCGCGCGCCGAGGAGGAACTGGCCCGGGCTGGCGTCGCGGTGGTCTCCAACGCCTCGGCCTGGCGGATGGACCCCCGGGTCCCCCTGCTCATCCCCGAGATCAACCCGGAGCACCTCTCCCTGGTGCAGAGGCAGGAGTTCGGGGGCGGGGCCATCGTCACCAACCCCAACTGCTGCGTGGCCGGGCTGGCTTTGGTCCTGAAACCCCTGGACGACGCCTTCGGGGTGGAGGAGGTGATGGTGACCACCTTTCAGGCGGTGTCCGGGGCCGGCTATCCCGGCGTTCCCTCCCTGGACATCCTGGACACCGTCATCCCCTACATTGCCGGGGAGGAGGAGAAGATCCAGTCCGAACCCACCAAGATCCTGGGGGCCCTCACCGCGGATGGCGTGGTGCCGGCGCCGGTGCGCATCTCCGCCCAGGCGGTGCGGGTGCCGGTGCGCCACGGCCACACCCTTTCCGTTGCCGTGCGTCTCGGGCGACGGGCTTCCGTGGAGGAAGTCCACCAGGTGCTCGCTGGCTGGCCCGGGGCCTCTCAGGCGCGGGGCCTGCCTTCGGCCCCGCCGCGCCCCCTGGAGGTGCGGGGGGAGCCCGACGCCCCCCAGCCCCTCCGCCACCGCGACGCCGGGGGCGGCATGACGGTGACGGTGGGCCGGGTGCGTCCCTGCCCGGTGTGGGACGTGCGCCTGGTGGCGGTGGTGCACAACGCGGGGCGGGGCGCCGCCGGGGCGGCCCTGCTCAACGCCGAGCTGCTGGTGCGGGAGGGTCTCCTGCCGGCGGCCCAGCCGACCTCCCAGGGCCTGTGGGTGGCGTGAGGCGACAGCGCTTGCAGGGCGGGGGAGAGTCCTCTACACTAGCCTTCCCGGCGCGGAGAGGTGCTGGAGTGGTCGAACAGGGCTGCCTGCTAAGCAGTTGTACCGGGTTGACCGGTACCGGGGGTTCGAATCCCCCCCTCTCCGCCATTCGCACGATGTAATGTCCCTCTAGCTTCCAGCCAACCGCAAGTTGCCGAATTGAGGCGTTTCGAGAAGGAGAGGGGGGGATGAGAACCCCCGGGGGGAGGGGTTCGATC
>JABRVY010000015.1:0-8005 GCA_039961755.1 Acidobacteriota bacterium
GCCTCTACGCGAGCCCGGAAACCAAGCGACGCATCGCCCTGTCCAGGGGGGCGGTGGGCCTGCTGGTGATCCCTTCGCTGCGGGAGCCCACCTGGCGGGACTGGGCGGCGCGCCAGCGGGAGTTTGCCTTCGAGCACGTGGTGCTGCCCTACGGGGTGACGCAGAGCTTCGCGGCGCTGCTGCACCGCCGGGCGGCGGAGCGTCTGCTGTGCGGGGCCCGGTACTCCCTTACCCAGCTGGACGAGATGGACGGCGACGGGCGCCTGCCTGCCTTTGCCACCCGCGCCCAGGTGCGCTTTCGCGGTGTCTTTGCGGAGCGCGACTTCGTGGCCCACAACGTGGCCGGGGTGGTGCGCGGCTCGGATCCGCAGCTCGCCAATACCTTCGTCCTGGTCACCGCGCACCACGATCACCTGGGCGAGGGTCCGCCGATCAACGGGGACGGGATCTACAACGGGGTGGTGGACAACGCCATGGGGGTGGCGGCGGTGTTGGAGGTGATGCGGGTTCTCGCTGCTTCACCGGTCAAGCCGCGGCGCTCGGTGGCGGCGGTGTTCTTCACCGGGGAGGAGAAGGGCCTCCTGGGGTCCAGCTATTACGTGGATCACCCACTGGCTCCCCTGCACGCCACGGTGGCGGCGGTCAACGTGGATGGCCTCGCAACCTTCGATACCTTCAACGACATCGTCGTCCTGGGCGGGGAGTGGTCGACCCTGGGGGCAATGGCGGCGCGGGTGGCCGCCGCCCTGGGGCTGGAGCTGTCCCAGCCACCCCCCGCGTACGCCCGGCCGGATCTGTACGCCTTGTCGGATCAGATCGCCCTGGCCAGGGGCGGCATCCCGACGGTACTGATCAACGAGGGGTTCAGGGTGCGCCATCGGCGCCCGGAGGAGGCGCTGGCGCATGCCGTGGCGTGGGGGCAGACCCGCTATCACACCCCCTTCGACGACCTTTCCCAGCCCATCACCTGGGAGGCGGCGGTGCAGCACACCGAAGTGATCCTGGCGCTGGTGCGGGCGGTGGCCGATGAGGCGACGGCGCCCGCCTGGCTCCCCGGCAGCCCGTTCGGCACCCCCGGGGGGCGCGGTGCGCGCCGCCGCTAGAGGCCCTCGGGAAAGGGCGGTAGCGCTGGCCCTTGCGCTGGCGGTGCTGGCGGGGTGCGCCACCACGGGCCGGGGGGAGCTGCGGCTGGCCGGCTCCGACACCATGCTGCCCCTCACCCGGGCGCTGGCGCAGGCGTTCCTGGCCGCCAATCCGAGGCTGCGGGTGCGGGTGGAGGGGGGCGGGAGCACCGCCGGGATTGCCGCCCTGATCGACGGGCGCGCCGACCTGTGCGCCTCCTCCCGCCCCCTCACCGCCGCGGAGGCGGAGCGTCTGTACCGTCGCCACGGCCGCCTGGGAGTGCGGGTGCAGGTGGCGCGGGATGCCCTGGAGGTGTTCGTTCATCCGGACAACCCGGTGCGTGAGCTGACCATGCTGCAGCTCAAGGGCATCTTCACGGGACGCATTCGCCAGTGGGAAAAGGTGGGGGGCTCTGTTGGCACCATCGAGGTTCTCATCCGCCCCCCTTCCTCGGGGACCCACGGGTTCTTCCGGGCGGTGGCGCTGGACGGCGAGGAGTACGCCCCCTTCGCCACGGTGATCGACACCACCGAGGAGGTCATCGAGCTGGTGGCGGCCGACGAGACCGCCATCGGCTACGGCGGGATGGCCTACGGCCGGGGCGGGGTGGCGGTGGTGGCCCTCGACGGGGTGCCGCCGTCGGTGGCCACGGCGCGATCCGGCGCCTACCCGCTGTCGCGCTACCTCTACTTCATCACCGTCGGGCCCCCCGAGGGGTTGGCCAGGAGGTTTCTGGATTTCTCCCTCTCTCCCGCCGGCCAGCGGGTGGTTGCCGAGGCCGGCTTCATTTCCCTCTTCGAGGACTGAAGTCACTGGCACCACACGACTTCTTCCGCGAATTTCGGGCCCGTCGAGGGATCTTCACACGAGCTTAACCTGAACTTCACATCCCCCGGCCACTCTCCCCGCCGGCAGTACATGCCGGGAGGAAGAGGATGCAACACGGGATGAGTTCGTCAAGGTCCGATGCAAAGTGTAGATGGGTGCGCCTGCTGGCGGCGCTGGGCGCCATCGTGCTGGGTGCAACCCCGGTGTGGGCGGCGGGGATCATCGCCGGAACGGTCAAGGACAGCGACGGCGGGATCCTGCCGGGCGTCACGGTGACCCTCTCTGCCGAGTTTCTCGGCGAGCCCCTGGTGACCTACGCCGACGGCAGCGGTAGCTTCCGCTTCGATGGCCTCAACCCGGGGGTGTACACCCTGCGGGCCGAGCTGGACGGTTTCCAGCCCTCGGAAACCACCCTCACCCTGGTGGTGGACCAGCGGCTGACCCTGGAGTTCAAGCTGGCACTGGCGACCCTCCAGGAGACCGTGGAGGTGACCGCCGAGGCGCCGCGCTCCAGCGAGGTGGCGCTGCTGGACCAGCGCCGCCAGGCGGCGGTGGTGAGCGACGCCATCTCCCGGGAGGAGATCAGCCGCACCCCCGATTCCGACGCCGCCGCGGTGGTGGAGCGCCTGACCGGGATCACGGTGGTGGACAGCAAGTACGTGTACGTGCGCGGCCTCGGGGACCGCTACAGCAACACCATGCTCAACGGCGCGGCGCTGCCCTCCACCGAGGCCGACAAGCGCGTCGTGCCGCTCGACCTGTTCCCCGCCAAGCTGCTGGATACCATCAACATCGCCAAGACCTACACGCCCGACAAGCCGGGTGACTTCGGCGCCGGGGCGGTGGAGATGTCGACGCTGGATTTCCCTTCCTCCGCGTCCCTCAAGGTGTCGGTGGGCGGCAGCTACGACTCGGAAACCACCGGTAGCGAGTTCTCCCGCTATGCCGGCGGCCTGAGCTGGACCGGCAAGGGGGGGCAGGGCAAGCCCGCCGCCCTGCCGGCCGAGCGCCTGGTGCCGAAGAGCATCGTCAACCCCAACGGTCTGACCCCCGAGGAGCTGCAGGCGGTGGGCCGGCTGTTCGTGGGCTCCTGGATCGGAGAGGAAACCCCCTCGGCCTCCCCCAACAGCAACATGAGCCTCACCTACGGCAATAGCTTCGGCCGCCTGGGCGTGGTGGTGTCGGGGGTGACCTCGCGGGGGTTCTCGCGCACCGAGTCGGACCATGTGTACTTCGGCCTGGACTCCGGCAACGTCCTGGTGCCGCGTAACGACTACCACATGGTGACCGACGCCGAGAAGGTCCGCAACGGCCTGTTGGGCAACTTCGCCTTCCGCCTGGCCGGCGGCCACCGGCTGACCTTCGCCTCGCTGTTTTCTCGCGACGCCGTTTCCGAAAGCCGGCAGTACGAGGGGTACATGAACAACGCCGGCCAGAACGTGCGCGACCTGCGCGCCCGCTACCAGCGGGAGGAGCTGCTCACCAGCAAGCTCGCCGGCGAGCACTTCTTCTCCGGCCTGGGGATGGGCAGCTCGCTGGACTGGTTCTTGACCTCTTCCTCGGCGAAGACCCGCCAGGATCTGCGCGAGAACCTCTACGGCGAGATCTCGCCCGGTCGCTACACCCTGCAGCCCGGCTTGCCCGAGAGCGGCAAGATGGAGTTCTTCGAACTGGACGACGAGATCCGCGGGGGCGGACTCAACTGGAGCACCTTCTACTCCCTTTCGGACACGCGCTACGGTTCGATCAAGGTGGGGGCCTCCACCAACCGCCGCGAGCGGCAGTTCGATGCCCGCCGCCTGCGCTTCTCCCTGGCCAACCAGCTACTCTTCGACCTCAGTCTGCCGCCGGAGAAGCTGTTCACGCGGGAAAACATCCGCCCCGGTGGCTGGGAGATCCGCGAGCAGACCGGCGCCAACGACGCCTACGAGGCTTTCCATGATGTCGACGCCGCCTTCGCCATGCTGGACGCCAGCTGGGGCAGGTGGCGGTTCGTGGGCGGCGCCCGCTGGGAAAACTCCGAGCTGGAGGTGGTGACCTACAACCCCTTCTCCGCCAGCCAGCGGGTGCGGGCCCAGGACATCAACCGGGACTGGCTGCCAGCTCTCAACGTGGTTTACCAGGTGAGCCCGATGACCAATGTGCGTCTGGCCGCCAGCCGCACGGTCAATAGGCCGGAGTTTCGCGAGCTGTCGCCCTTCTCCTTCGTGGAGGTGACCGGCGGCAAGTCGGTGGCCGGCAATCCCGACCTCAAACAGGCCACCATCGACGCCTTCGACCTGCGGTGGGAGATCTTCCCGGCTCCCGGTGAGGTGATCGCCGTCTCCGCCTTCCACAAGAAGTTGGCCAACCCCATTGAGCGCATCATCCAGCCCACCACCGAGTTGCGCACCTCCTTCACCAACGCGGAGGGGGCCACCCTGAGCGGCGCCGAGGTGGAGTACCGCCAGTCGCTGCGGGTGCTGTCGCCGGTACTCAGCAACTGGACGGTCAACCTCAATTACGCCTACGTTGACGCCTCCGTCGAGGTGGGTGAGCGCAACCTGTCGGTGATCACCAACACCTCCCGTCCCCTGGAGGGGCAGTCGGAGCACGTCGGCAACCTGGCGCTGCAGTACTTCAAGCCCACCTGGGGAACCCTGGTGAGGGCCATGTACAACTTTACCGGCCGGCGCATCTACGAGGTGGGCGCCTACGGCCTGCCCGACATCTACGAGGACGACTACGGGGTGTTCGATCTGGTCATTACCCAGGGGCTGGACCGGGTGTTGCCCGGCCTGGAGCTGAAGCTCTCCGGGACCAACTTGCTGGATGCGGAGCGCACCTTTACCCAGGGGGGCAAGGTCCATCGCCGCTACTCCGGCGGGCGCGGGATCGGGTTTTCCGTTGGCTATACGGCCTTCTAGCAGGCACGAGTTTCGTCGCGACGAGGTGATGTGAACGGAGTTTCGAGTCAACAACGGGATAGGGAACAAGGAGGGAGCATGCGAAAGACCGTCATCGTTGGGTTGGTGGCCTTGATGGCTACCGCCGCCATCGCCCAGCCACCCCGACACGTGGTCGATCCCGGCGAGGATCGGGCCCTCAGCGCCCGCAGCTGGGTCGAGCCGGCGATTCTTACCGAGGCAGAGATCGAAGAGTTCGCGGCCAGCGCCGCTGCCACCGTGGCCAGCAACTGGCCGGTGGTTCTGTTGGAGACCAACTTCTACGCCTTTCTCCCCGGCGAGAAGATGCAGCTGCGCCTCACCACTCACCCCAACGGGTGGACCGCTCCGGTGACCCTGTACCTGTACTGGCAGGACCGGATGACCGGCGTCAAGCGCTACTACAGCGTGCCCGGCGGCGGGCTGCAGAACGCCGGGGTGATCGCCGACCTGTTCGGCGTCCCGGGGGCTGCTCCGGTCCCGGTCAACTTGCCGACCCTCAACGACTTCGTGCTGTTCGGTTCAAAGGCCGACCCGGCGCTGCTGAGCTGGGGCATCGACGGCGCCCTGGGACCATCGGTAACGGCGCCGGCACAGCCGGGGCTTTTCCAGTGGGTCATCGAGATCCGCGACGCCGCTGGCCGCCGGGTAATCTCCAAATCCAACGCCATTTACTCCTTTGTCACCGAGCAGGTGACGATCACGGGGGAAATCACCCAGAACACGACGTGGACTGCCAGCAAGCGCTACGTGATGACGGACTACGTCCTGGTACGTGAGCCCGCGGTGCTGACCATCGAGCCCGGGACGGTCATCCTGGGGGGCAACGGCGACGCCACGCTGTTCATCACCCGCGGCGCCAAGATCAACGCCAGCGGCACCGCCATGCGACCCATCATCTTCACCTCTCCCAAGAAGGTCGGCGACCGGGCGCAGAAGGACTGGGGTGGCCTGGTGCTGCTGGGCCGCGCCCCCATCAATGAGCCCGGTGGCCAGGGGTTCCTCGAGGGTCTGCCCTCGCAGCCGGTGTACGCCTTTGGCGGCACCGACCCCAACGACGACTCCGGCATCGTCCGCTACGTGCGGCTGGAGTTCGGCGGCTTCGAGATCGAGGTGAACCAGGAGATCAACGGCATCACCCTGGGTGGCGTTGGCCGGCGCACAATCCTGGAGTACATCCAGGTGCACTTCAACAAGGATGACTCCATGGAGTTCTTCGGCGGCACCGCCAACGCCAGGTATCTGCTCTTCACCTCCAACGCCGACGACGGCGTCGACTATGACCTGGGGTGGCAGGGCAACGTGCAGTACGTGGTGTCCATCAAGACTGCCATCAACGACGAGAACGACTCCAACTTCGGCGGCGAGGGGGATGGGCACCCCCAGAACTTCGACCTCACTCCCCGTACCAACCCCCAGATTTACAACGTGACAGGTATCGGCACCGGGAACACCACGGTCGGCAACTACGGCTGGGTGCTGCGCCGCGGGGTGGCCGGCAAGCACCACAACATCCTCCTCTATGGGTCGCGCCACGCCCCGGTCACAGTTCGCGATACAGCCACCTTCAACCAGATCCCAGCGGGCGAACTGACCTTTGACAACTCCATCCTATTCGGCGACTTCTCCGACGCGAGGTTCCCCAACTCCCGCGACAACGCCGTGGAGACGCGCCGCTTCCTGTTCGAGACCATGAAGTTCAACCGCAACGTCGACCCGATGCTCGCCTTCGGCCCCTGGGCGCACCACAAGTTTTTGAATCCCAACGTGATGCCGCTGCCTGGCTCGCCGGCGCTGGACATCAGCTACGTCAAGACCCCGCCGGACAACGGTTTCTTCGATACCTCGGTGAACTGCATCGGCGGCGTCTGCCCGGGCAACGACTGGGTGTCCACCGGCTGGGCGACCTTCTCGGACAACTAGAGGCCGACGGGAGAAAAGGAGCGACACATGCGCAAGACCTCATTCATCGTGGCGGTAGTTGCCGGGATCGTTCTCTCGGCCGGCCTCGCCACTGCTCAGACCACCCTCACGGCGACCCTCGCCGGCGGCACTGGCGGCGATCCCGATGGCGCCGGATTTGCCGTTGTCACCTTCACCGGCACCAAGGTGGACTACAGCATCCTGGTGCAGAACATCGCCTCGCCCACCGCGGCACACATTCATCGGGCGTCGGATAATGGCATCGCCATCGACTTCAACGTCAATTTCGTCGGCAACCTCGCCACTGGCTCCGTCACCGCCGGCGCTTCCGCGGTTGCCGCGGTGCTGGCCAACCCGGCCGGCTACTACGTCAACGTCCACAACGCAGAGTTCCCGGGCGGGGCCATTCGCGGCACGCTGATGGCCACCACCGAGGGGACCGTGGTGGTGGTGCCGGTGATTGCCACCTTGAAGGGGCAGGCCGGCTCCAACTTCAAGTCCGACCTGGTCATCGGTAACCAGGGCAGCTCCCCCATCGATGTTATCGCCGAGTGGTACCCCACCGGTCAGACGCTCACCGGTCCGGCCAAGACCGCGGCCATCACCGTACCCGCCAAGGGGCAGAAGTTCACCGCCGAGGCTCCGGCGACACTGTTCCAGGCGAGCGAGACCCGCGGTGGTCTGATCCTGCGCTCCACCTCGCCGTTCTCGGCCCAGGTGCGCACCTACAACGACCAGCGGGCCGCCAACCAGGGCACCTTCGGTCAATTCGTCGACGGCCTGCCCGGCGCCTCGGCCTTGACCAAGGGGGTCATGTACGGGCTCTCGCAAGGCGGCGCCTTCCGTACCAACATCGGCTGGTTCAACCCCACCGGCAGCGCAGCGACGGTCACCTTCACGGCCTACGCCGCCGATGGCGCCAAGCTGGGTGAAGTGACCGCCACGGCCCCGGCCTTCGGCAACGACATCCGGGCGGTGTTCTCGCTCATCACCGGGGTGGCCAATCAGACCCAGCCGGACTTCTTCGTCACCTATCAATCGTCGACCGCCATCTTCGTATTTGCCACCGTCAACGACAACACCACCAACGACGGTATCCACGTTGTAGCAAAGCCTCTCTCGTAAGAGAGAGGCCCTCTCCTCCGGGCAGAGGCCCCGGCATCGTGCCGGGGCCTCACATTTTTTTTCGGGGGGCTCCGCTTCCCGCC
>JABRVY010000016.1:0-1058 GCA_039961755.1 Acidobacteriota bacterium
CGCCGCGCCGTCAGGCGCCCGGCTCGCTGGAGGCCCTCGCCGATGCGCTGGCCCAGGCCGCCGAGCGCGAGCAGATCGCCGACGCCCTCCTGAGCTTCTTCGCCCCCCAGGTGGCGCGCACTGCCCTGTTTGCGCTGCACCAGGGCAAGGTGTCCGGCTGGGCGATACGGGGCGGCGACGGCGATGCCGCAGAGCGTTTTGCCGAAATGTCCCTGACCCTGGATCGTCCCTCGGTCTTTCTCAACCTCGCCGCCGGCGCCGCCCTGCACTGTGGGCCGGTGGTCGGCGGTGACGGCAACGACGTGGTGCTCGCTGCCCTGGGGGCCCCGCCCCCCGGTGGAGCGGTGATCGTGCCACTGGTGGTGAGGGGCAAACCCGCTGGATTCCTGTGGCTCGACAACGGCCCCGCCGGCGTGGCCGGTATCGCCATGCCGCTGGCCCGCGAAGCTGCGGCGCTGGCCGGGCTGGCGCTGGAGGTGCTGGTGCTGCGCAAGAAGATGCGTGCTCGCTTGACAGCGGGCAAAGGTCGCTCTAGGGTTGCGCTCCCGAAGGACGGAGGGAGAGATGATCAAAGCTGATCTGGTGCGCAGGGTGATGGACGTGGTGGAAATCCCGCAGGCCAAGGCGGGCGACGCCGTGAACGTGATCTTCGATTCGATGCGGGAGGCGCTGGCCAACGGCGAACGCATCGAGTTGCGCGGGTTCGGCGTGTTCATCGTCAAGAACCGCAAGCGCGGCATTGGCCGAAATCCCAAGACTGGCGTCGAGGTCCCCATCCCCCCCGGCAAGACGATCCGGTTCAAGCCGGGCAAGGCCCTCAGGGTCATCGGCTAGGCCATGCCGTTCCCGCACGCCATGGCGCCCGGCGAGTAGGTCCTCTCTCTCCAGAAGTCCAGGACAGGCCGGGCGGTGGCAGAGCGACGTGGCGAAGGCCCTGAGGTGGCCGGACAGTCACCCCTGATTCACTGGCGCAACGAGGGAGGATTCCCCTTCCTCCTCCTTCGCCCCCCTGCCCCGCCCCCTCGGCGGGTGTGGCCGCACGCCACCCTCTTCGCCGC
>JABRVY010000017.1:0-9833 GCA_039961755.1 Acidobacteriota bacterium
CATCTCACCCCCCCCGAGCTCCACCACCGCGACCACCCCCTGATAGCCGAGGCGATTGTTGAAGCCGGCCATCACCGCCTCCCGGCGGCCGTCGTCGTCGAGATCCGCCCAGGCGACGCTGGTCAGATGCCCGGAGTTGATGAACACATGCTCTGCCAGGGGGCGGGGTCGGCGCCACCACACCCCCACCGCGCTGGGGTAGAAGAAATGTTTGGCGATCCAGGTCAACTCTGCCTCGCCGTCGCCGTCCACGTCTTCCCCCAGCAGCCGCTCGGCGCTGGCGAAGCGGCCGAGGTCGGGAAAATACGCCGCCAGGTGGTCGGCCACCGAAAAGCTCGCCCGCTCCTTGCCACGGGCGTCCAGTTCGAAAATCGACCCACTTCCTGGGCTGGCGCTGCGGGGAGACGTGGTGGCCACATAAAGGCGCGGCGGCCGCCCCTTCCCCGGCACCAGCACGGCGTCCTTGACCCCTACGGAGAAGGAACGCTCCCAGAGGGGCCGGTCTTCATCGTCGCTCGCCACCACCTTGTTTCCGCCGATCACCCGCGCACCGGCCGGGACCCGGCCCCCGTGCACCAGGGCCCCCCACCCGACCGTGAGCAGGACCGCCGCGGCGAGCATCGCCACCGCCGCGCGCCGGCGGCGCGCCGGGAGGGACGCCGCCGAGCGCGAGTGCAGCACTTCGAGAGCCTCCCTGGCACTGACGAAGCGGTCACCGGGACGTTTCTCCAGCAGGCGCATGACAAAACGCGCCAGCCAGTGGGGACAGTCAGGCCGCCAGCGACGCGGGTCGGGAACCGGGGCCGAGAGGTGCAGGCGCGCCACCTCGAAGGTGCTCTCGTGGTCGAAGGGGGGGCGGCCGGTGAGGAGGTGGAAGAGAGTCGCTCCCAGGGAGTAGAGGTCGCTCTGGGGCAGCGGCCTTTCCCCTCGCACCTGCTCGGGGCTCATGTAGCGCGGGGTGCCCAGGGTGGTGTGGCTCTCGGTGAGTGTCTGCCCGCCCTCCCAGTGGCGGGCCAGCCCCAGGTCGGCCACCCGTACGCGACCCTCGCCATCGATGAGGAGGTTGGACGGCTTGATGTCGCGGTGCACCACCCCCTGCCGGTGGAGGTAGTCCAGCACGGTGAGAACCTCGTCCGCCACCGCCACCACCCGCTCGCGGGGGAGGGGTCTATCGGCCACGGCCGCCGCCAGACTGCCGCCGGGCACGAACTCCATCACCACCGCCGTGCGCTCGCCCGCCTCCACCAGCTCGAACACCCGTACCAGCCCGGGGTGCTGCAGGGTCCGCCCCAGCCGCACCTCCCTGCGCATCCGTTCCCGCTGCAGCGGCGACATCTCGGCCGAGAACACCTTGACCGCCACCTGCTGGGCGAGGTGTTGGTCGACCGCCAACCACACCTCGGCCTGCCCGCCCCGTCCGAGTCCCCCGAGGATCTGCCAGCGCGGCGGAAGCAAGGGGGGCCTGGCTTCCCACCCCGCTCTAACATCTGGGGTCATGGTGACGGTGGTGTCGCCCCTCGTCATCCTTGCCTCGCCGTCACCCCCTCCGTACCGAGCCCCTGCTCTACTCGACTGGCAGACCTGCGGAGCTATAACACTCACTGACATCGGCGGGGGGCATGGGACCGTCCAGGGGTCGGGCGTCCCGCACGTAATGGTCGTACCAGGACAGGTGCCGGCAGAGCACGTCCAGCCGCCCCGGCTGGCGGGCGTTGCCGTGCCCCTCGCCGGGGTAGAACACCAGCCGGGTGGCCGGGTGGTTGTTCATCTTGAGGCGCCGGTACATGGCCAGGCTCTGAGAGGGGTGGACGCGGGTGTCGCTGTCGCCGTGCATGATGAGCACCGCGGTGCGGCTCTGTCTGGCCCAGAAGATGGGGCTGCGCTCCCGCATCAGCTCCCACACCTCCTCCAGGGGCTTGCCAATGTGGACCAGCTGGTCCTCCCAGGGGATGTCGGTGGTGCCCACCTTGGCCACCAGGTCGGAGATTCCCACGAACATGGCCACCGCCCGCACCATCTTGGTGTAGTAGGTGGCGAACCAGGCGGCGGCGTAGCCGCCGTACGAGCCGCCCCCCAGCCCCACCCGCTCCCCATCGGCCAGACCCAGCTTGACCAGGTGGGCGATGCCATCGGCGATATCGTCGAACTCCCGGCCGGCGGGGTCGCCGTAGCCGGCCATGGCGAACTCCACGCCGTACCCGGTGGAGGCGCGGTAGTTGGGGTAAAAGGCCAGGTATCCCCGGGCAGCCAGCACCTGCGCCGGGTCGAGGTAGCGGGTGAGCCAGCCGTTGGAGACATGCGCCTCGGGGCCGCCGTGCACCGAGACGATCAGGGGGTAGCGCTTGCCCTTCTCGTAGTTCACGGGGTACACCAGGATCCCCTCGATCTGCAGGCCGTCCCGGGCCGGGTAACGGATCACTTCCTGTTTCCCCAGCCGGCGGTCGGCCAGCCAGGGGTTGCGGGTGGTGAGCTGGCGCAGCTTCCCCCGCGGCTGCCAGAGGAACACCTCCGCGGGCAGGCTGGCGGTGCTGCCGGTGAAGGCGAACAGCGAGCCGTCGCGGCTGCGCGAGGGGGCGCCCAGCACCACCCCGGCGGCACGGCCGTCCAGCAGCGGGCGCCACGCCCCGCCGGCCAGGGGGGCCAGACGCAGGTGGTTCCACACCCCCTCCGAGGTGTGCACCAGCAGGGTGGCGTCATCCTGCCAGGCCACCTCGTTGACGTGGCCCGGGAAGTCGGCGGGGGTGAGGTTGCGGGCTGCTCCGCCCGCCAGCGGCACCACCCAGGCCTGGCTGGCCGCATGGTCCCGCACGTCCCTTGCCCCGCTGTAAGCCACATGGCGGCCATCGGGGGAAACGGCGAAGCTCCCCAGCTTGCCCTCGTGCCGGGTGAGCTGGCGCAGCTGCCCCTCGGCCAGGTCGAGCACGTACAGCTGCTGGAACATGTACTCGTGATCCACCAGGTTCTGGGGCGAAGCGGCCAGCACCAGGGTGCGGCCGTCGGGGGCGGGTTCGAGGTCCCAGACGGTGATGTCTCTGGTCAGCTGGGTGGCCTCGTCACCGCCCACAGGCTGCACGTACAGGTTGCGGTGGCGCAGGTTTTCCTCGTACACCACGAAGCCGTAGCCCTTCTTGGCGAGCTCCTGGGCGCGCCGGGGCTGGGGCTCCTGGGCGATGAACAGCAGCCGCGTGCCGTCGGGGTGCAATCGAAACGCCAGGACGTCGCTCTCCGCCCCGCTCACCCGTCGGGCCTCCCCACCGTCCACCGGGATGCTCCAGACCTGGAAAAATTTTTCTTCCCCCCGTTTGGCGAGGAAGTAGATCGCCCGCCCGTCGGGACTCCAGCGCGGGCTGCGCACGTTCACCTTGCCGGTCACGAAGGGCAGGCTGCGGCCCGTGCCGACCTCCGCCACGTGCAGCTCCGAGTACGCCGCCCCCGCCTCGTCATCCAGCTTTCGCGGGACGCTCACCAGGAAGGCCACCCGCGACCCGTCCGGGCTGGCCTGCACCGAGGCGCAGGTCTCGATGCGCATCACATCGGCGATGGTGAGACCGCCCTCCACCTCCGCCCCGGCGGGCCAGCCGCCCACAGCCAACACCAGCGCCAGCACTCTCCCCAGCAGGCAAATCCGACCCACCGACATGCTCGTGTCCTCCCAGGGGAAAACGGTAGCATGATCGTCACCCTCCGCTGCAGATGGGGGGCGGCGATTCCTTGCTATGCTCGCCGTGACCGCAGCGAGCGGCGGAGGCACCAGGCGTGAAGACCTTCGATTTCAAGATCGATCCCCTCACCGGCGAGCAGTACTACGAGGTGTACCTGCGGGGGCAGCAGCTGCTCACCGACCCGCTACTCAACAAGGGTTCCCACTTCACCATCGAGGAGCGCGCCACCCTAGGTCTCACCGGCCTGCTCCCCCACGGCGTGTCCACCCTCGAGGAGGAGGTGGCCCGCTCCCTGGAGTCGTACCGCCGAAAACCCGACGATCTGGAGCGCTACCTCTTCCTACTGGGGTTGCTCAACCGCAACGAGACGCTGTTCTATTGCCTGCTGATGGAAAACCTCAAGGAGATGCTGCCCATCGTCTACACCCCCACGGTGGGGCTGGCCTGCCAGCTGCTCTCCAAGATCATGCGGCGTGCCCGCGGCGTCTACGTGCACCCGGACAACATCGGCGCCATCGACCAGATCTTTCGCAACGTCCCGCTACCCAAGGTGCGCCTGCTGGTAGTCACCGACGGGGAGCGCATCCTGGGTCTCGGGGACCTGGGCGCCGACGGCATGGGGATCCCGGTGGGAAAGGTGAGCCTCTATGTGGCCGCCGGGGGGCTGCACCCGGCCTGCTGCCTGCCGGTGTGCCTGGACGTGGGCACCAACAACCAGAAGCTGCTGGACGACCCTCTGTACCTCGGCTACCGCCACCCTCGCCTGGAGGGGGAGGCCTACTGGAACTTCATCGAGCGTTTCGTGTTGGGCGTCAAGCGCTCGTTCCCCGATGCGGTCATCCAGTGGGAAGATTTTGCCAAACACAAGGCCTTTACGCTGCTGCAGCGCTACCGCGAGCGGGTGCTGTCCTTCAACGACGACATCCAGGGCACCGGGGCCACCGCCTGCGCCGCCCTGCTCACCGCCATGCGCATCAAGGGCAGCCGGTTTGCCGACCAGCGTTTCGTGGTAGCCGGCCTCGGGCAGGCGGGGTTCGGAACCGCCCAGCACATTCGCACCATCCTGGAGGAAGAGGGGCTGTCCCGCGAGGAGATCCGCCAGCGGGTCTTCGCCCTCGACTACCAGGGTCTCCTGTTCGAGGACGACCCCACCCTGGACGAGTGGCAGCGCCCCTGGGCCCAGCCCCGCTCGGTGGTGGCCGACTGGCGGCTCGCGGACCCCAACCGCATCACCCTCTTCGACGTGGTCCGCAACACCCGCGCCACCGTGCTCATCGGCGTCACCGCCCAGACCGGCCTGTTCGACCGCACCATCCTGACCCAGATGGGCGAGAACGACGCCCGTCCTGTGATCATGCCGCTGTCCAACCCCACCGCCAACTCCGAGTGCACCCCCGAAGAGGCGCTGCGCTTCACCGGCGGCCGCGCCCTGGTGGCCACCGGCAGCCCCTTCCCGGTCGTGCACGTGCGGGGGCGGCAGGTGCGCACGTCCCAGTGCAACAACCTTTATATGTTCCCGGGGGTGGGTCTGGGCGCCCTGGTGTCCCGCGCCGCCCGCATCACCGACCGCATGTTCGTGGCGGCAGCGAAGCGACTGTCCGCCATGGTGACGCCAGCGCAGGAGGCCGAGGGGTTGTTGCTACCTGAAATGCAGAATATTCGCGACGCGTCCCTGGAGGTGGCCAAGGCCGTGGCCCTGGAAGCACGGGACGCCGGCATCGGACGACTGGCCAGCGACGAGGAGTACGACCGCCTGCTGCGCAACGCCCAGTGGCAACCACACTTCGCACCCTACCGGCCGGGAGTTCTGGGGTAGGCGCCGAACTCGAGCCCCTCGACTCAGCCCGAAAACCGCGGTTTTCGGGCTCACGCCGAGGGCGGGCTACTTCGAGGCGGACTCCTTCAAGACGTCCCCCAGCTCTTCCAGAAACGCCGGCGGCGGCAAGAAGCCCGGGATGCGCGCCACCTGTCTCCCCGTGGCGTCGAGAAAGGCGATCACCGGGAAGGAGTTGACGCGAAAGCGGGCGGCCTCGGCGCGACCGTTGCCCTCGGCGTTGAGCCGCACCGGAACGAGGCGGCTCAATTCCGCCTGCACCCGGGCGTCGGCGAAGGTGTTCTGGTCCATGCGCCGGCACCAGCCGCACCAGTCGGTATAGAAGAACACCATGACCAGCTTCTTCTCCTTGCCGGCGCGCTGCAGCGCAGCCTCAAAGGATTTCTCCCACTGCACCCCGCTCGCCGCTCGACTGGAGTCTGGAGATGCACAGGCCAAGGCGGCAATCACCACGATGGCCGCCATCAATGCTCGTGTTCCCATGCTGCTCACCCCCCCGTTCACCTCTTACCGCCGCGTACTATGCCATGTCCTTTCGATCATCTCACCCCAGGCGCGGGCCCGAACGCTCCAGGGGAGTGGTCAGGCAGATCTCGGTGGCGGAGCGTTTGAACCCGGTGACCTGATGCACCCGGGTCACCAGCAGCTCCTGCAGGTGCGCCGAGTCGCGGGCCCGCACCTTGACCACCAGGTCGTACTCCCCGGTGACGACGTGAATCTCTTCCACCTCCGGGATGGCCTTGAGCTCCTCGAGGGTCCGCTCCAGATCGTTGGCCAGCTCGATGGTCAGGTGAATGAGCGCCGTCACCGAGTACCCCAGCTTGGCCGCATCCAGGCGCGCGGAAAACGATAGCAGGACGCCGGTGCGCCGCAGCTTCGCCAGCCGCTCGTGAACAGTGGCAGGGGCGGCGTTGATTCTCCTGGCGATGGCGGTCAAGGACATCCTGCCGTTCTCCTGCAGCGCCGCGAGGATCCCCCGGTCCAGATCGTCGAGCTTCATCTCTGGAGTATACAGGCAGTTGCGGGTACCGCCCAAGCCCCTCCGCGGCGGCCGTGTTCCTACCCCCCCGAGGGGGCCGGGAGCACCCGGTGCTATGCTGTGCGGGCCGTGTCGACCGTCCGCGTCACTTTCTCCGCCCTCGGCAAGAGATTCGGGGCCCGCAGCGTCCTCAAGGGGGTGAGCGGGGAGCTCCGGCCCGGGTATGCGGTGGTCATCACCGGTCACAACGGCTCCGGGAAGTCGACGTTGCTCAATCTCCTGGCCGGCGTGGTGCGGCCGTCGTCGGGCACGATCGACTACCGCGCCGGCGGGACCCCCCTCCCCCGCCACCTCTGGCACACCGTGGTGGGCATGGCAGGCGCGGACATGGCCGTATACGAGGAGCTTTCGGCGCTGGAGAACCTGCACTTCTTCGCTCGCCTGCGCGGCCTCCGTCGCAGCCTGGGAGAGCTGGAGAAGCTACTCTGCGAGCTGGGGCTGGAGGCCCGCGACCTGCGTCGGCCGGTGGGGACCTATTCCTCGGGGATGAAGCAGAGGGTCAAGCTGGCCCAGGCGGTGGTGCACGAACCGCCGGTGCTGCTACTGGACGAACCCTCCTCCAACCTGGATGAACGCGGACACGAGACCGCCGCCGACCTGGTGAGAAAATTTCGCCCGCATGCCGCGCTGGCGGTGGCCACCAACGACCCGCGGGAAATGGCCTGGGGTGATGAGCGCATCCACCTGGGCAACTGAGGCGCTCGCCGTGTTCGCCAAGGAGGTGCGCTCCGAGCTGCGCGCCCGCGTGGCGGTCAACGCCATCGGGCTGTTCGGCCTGACCACGCTGGTCGCAGTTGCCTACCAGATCGGCCCGTATCAGATCCACGAACAGGACCGCCCCCACCTGCTCGCCGCCCTGCTGTGGATCATCCTCTTCTTTGCAGCACTGTCGGGCTTGCAGCGGGTCTTCGTCAAGGAGGAGGACGCTCACACCGCCAAGACCTTGCGGCTGGCTGCCCGCCCGCTGGCGGTGTGGGGAGGCAAGCTGCTCTTCAACGTTGCCTTGCTGGCCGCCCTGCAGACGTTTCTGGTGCCCCTGTACTGCATCCTGATGGGGATGAGGGTGCAGGGGACCCTGCCCCTGGTCGCCCTGCTGGCGGTGGGATGCCTGGCCATGGCGGCCACCGCCACCATGGTGGCGGCGATCATTGCCCGCGCCGCCGGCTCCGGAACCCTGTTCGCCATCCTGGCGGTGCCGCTGATGCTACCCTTGCTGGTGATGCTGATTCAGGGCACCCGCATGGCCATGACGAGCCCGGCCTGGAGTGACATCCTGCCGGCCCTGCAGGGGGTGGGAGCGCTGGCCGGGGTGACGATGGTCACATCCATCTATCTCTTTCCGGTGGTCTGGAATGACTGAGAAACCAACCTGGAGCGTCTGGCACTGGCTCTTGGGCGCGTGGATGCTGGCGGTGGTCTACGGCGCCTTCTTCTACGCGCCGAGAGCGCAGGGGTTCGTGGGCGAGTCGGCGCGCATCGTCTTCTTCCACGTCCCCCAGGCGTGGGTGGCGGTGCTGGCCTTCTGCGTCAACCTGTGGGCCTCCCTGCGCTACCTAGTTCGCCGCGACCCCCTGGATGACGCCCGCGCCGCCGCCGCGGCCCGCCTGGGGCTGGTGTTTTGCGTCCTCGCCACCGTCACCGGCTCGATGTTTGCCAAGGTGATGTGGGGAGAGTTCTGGAACTGGGACCCGCGGCAGATCTCCATTGTGATTCTTCTCCTCGTGTACGCCGCCTACTTCGCCCTGCGCGAGGCGGTGGCCGACGAGGAGCGCCGCGGCGGACTGGCGGCTGCCTACGCCGCCCTGGCCTTCGTCACCATGCCCTTCCTGGTCTTCGTGGTGCCGCGCATCTACTTTTCGTTGCATCCGGATACCCTCATCAACGTGCGCGGCAAGATCGACATGGACAGCCGCATGCTGCAGGTGTTGCTCGCCGCGTTAGTGGGCTTTACCGGGGTGTTCACCTGGCTTTATACTCTCGAGGTGAGGGTGGCGCGGGTGCTACTCGCCCGTCGCCGACGAGAGGAGAGTACGTAACGATGCCCAAGGCCGAAAGCCTGGTTTGGGTGGCGGCGGTAACGGCCATCATCTGGTTGGGATTGTTCGCCTACTGCCTGGCCCTCACCCGCCGGGTGCGCCGCCTCGAGGAGCACGAGGAATGAAGCGCCGCACCGCGTGGACGCTGGCCGGGGTCGGCTTGATCGGCCTCTTCATCGCCTTCGGCGCCGGCGCCTTCAAGTCCTCCCTCACCCCCTATGTGAGCTTCGAGGTGGCGCGCAGTGCTCGCAGTGCCGTGCAGGTGGCCGGCAGCCTGGTGCCCCACAGCACCCGCTACGACCACGAGCGCGGCACGCTGTTCTTCA
The DNA here is from genome assembly GCA_039961755.1 of Acidobacteriota bacterium. Lineage (GTDB taxonomy): Bacteria > Acidobacteriota > Thermoanaerobaculia > Thermoanaerobaculales > Thermoanaerobaculaceae > CALEVZ01. The sequence goes on from JABRVY010000017.1 coordinate 8,898, forward strand.
CCCTCGCCAACGAGGGGGGCGATACTCTGGCAGTGGCCTACAAGGGGATCAAACCTGGAAACTTCGAGGAGGCGACCCAAATCGTCGCCATCGGCCGCTTCAACGGCTCGGCGCTGGAAGCCGAGCGTTTGCTCGTCAAGTGCCCATCCAAGTATCAGGGGGTCGAGGAGAAGGGGTACGACTCCAACTCCTCGTGAAGCGGCGCCTGGCGCCGCACACGACGGTAAGGGGGGGACATGTTCATTCCAGGGGTTGTTGCCCTGTGGGTGGCTACCACCGCGCTGGTGGGGTCCACGATTTTCTACTGGCGAAGCTGGCGGGGTGACGAGGCGGCCCGGGCGTGGGCGCGGCAGCTGTATGGCCTGATGGTCTTCGCCGTCGCCGTGGCCAGTGCCGTGCTCATGTATCTGATCGTCACCCATGATTTTCGACTGCACTACGTGTTCTCCTACTCCGACCGGGAGCTGCCGCTGCCCTACCTGGTGTCCACCTTCTGGGCCGGCCAGGAGGGGTCTTTCCTCCTGTGGCTGCTGTGCGGCGCACTGATCGGCCTGCCCCTGGCGAGATTCGCGCGGCACTACGAGGATCGCGCCTTTCTCGTCTACAACCTCACCCTCTTCGGCCTGCTGCTGCTCCTGCTCATTTCTTCACCGTTCCGGTTCCTGGAGGGACTGCCGCCCGGTCAGATGCCGTTCGACGGCCAGGGACTGAACCCGCTGCTGCAGAACCCCTGGATGACCATCCACCCGCCGGTGATGTTCCTGGGCTATGCGGCAACGGCGGTGCCCTTCGCGCTGGCCATCGCCGCCCTGTGGGAGCGGCGCTACGACGAGTGGATCCGCGTCGCCCTGCCCTGGGCTCTGGTCTCGGTGGTGTCGTTGGGAGCCGGCATTTTTCTGGGCGGCTACTGGGCCTACGTCACGCTGGGGTGGGGGG
>JABRVY010000018.1:0-7476 GCA_039961755.1 Acidobacteriota bacterium
GGGTGGTACCCCTCCCGCGGAGTGGCGAAGGAGGGCAGGAATCCGCGCCTCCAGATGAGCTGACTGGCGTGACAGAGGATGGCGGCTCGCTTGCGGACCACGTCAGCCGGGGGCATGGCCAGGCCCGCCGGGAGGCGTCGGCGCCCGCCGGGGTTGTGCACCAGGAACGCCAGCGCCGTGGGGGCCGGCGGCATCCCTCCCTGGGACAGCAGGGCGAGCTGGGTGAGCACCGCAGCGGCCGAGTGGTCGGGGTGCAGATCGGCGGCCGAGGGAGCGACGAGAATGGTCGGCGCGAAGCCGGCCAGTTCCTGGACGAGGCGATGACACACCCCCGCCGGGTCGCGGAGCAGGAGATGCGTGAGACCCTGATCGGGCAGACGAAGAAAAACCACCGACCGGGGTTCCACACCCAGGGCGGCGAGCGCCGCCAGAGCCTCGCCCTCGCGGTGTCCGGCGAAGGCCATCCGCGCCCGCGTGGTGAGAATCAGCCGCCGCTCGAAGGCCCGCTGCGCCCAGGGGTTGTTCTCACCCGAGGTGAAAAACACCACCCGCACCGCGGCGCCCGCCCGGCGGGCCGCCAGCAGCAGGCCGCCGGCGCCGATGGATTCGTCGTCGGGGTGGGGAGCGAGGACGAGTACCCGGTCGGTCGGACCCGGCGCGGGGACCCCACCGGTACTGTCGGTAGCAGGGGAGGCAGGCATCGAGCTGGCAAGTATACGGGCTCTTGGCCCGGGGGACAGGGAGTGGCTATGCTCCCGGGCGGGAGGCGAGCATGGATCCGATGGCGATCGTGGAGCGGCAGGCGCAACAGACGGACGCCCGCATCCTGTGGCTGGTGCTGGATGGACTCGGGGATCTGCCCCGCCCCGGAGACGGTCACACCCCCCTGTCGGCGGCGGTGACTCCCAACCTGGACCGGCTGGCGCAGGAGGGGTGCTGCGGGCGCTTCGACCCGGTCGGGCCGGGCATCACCCCGGGCTCCGGTCCTGGCCATTTGGGGTTGTTCGGGTACGACCCCAGTGAGTACGAGATCGGTCGCGGGGTGCTGTCGGCAGTGGGGATCGACTTTCCCCTGCGGCCGGGGGATGTGGCGGCCCGCTTCAACTTCTGCACCGTGGACGGGGAGGGCAGGATCACCGACCGCCGGGCGGGCCGCCTTCCCACCCCGGAAAATCAGCGGCTAGTGGCCGTGTTGCGAACCATTCCCGCCCCCCCGGGGGTGGAGGTGTTCGTGGAGACCGAGTCGGAGCATCGGGGGGTGCTGGTGCTGCGGGGTGAGGGGCTGGGGCACCGGGTCAGCGACACCGATCCCCAGCGGGTGGGAGCTCAGCCTCTCCCCCCCACGGCGCTGGATGAGGAGTCGGAGAGGACCGCAGCGATCGTGGCCGAGTTCGTCGCCCGGGCGGGGCGCCTCCTGGCTGCCGAGTCGAGAGCCAACATGCTGCTGCTGCGTGGTTTCGATACCCTCCCGGTGATCCCCTCGCTGGCCCAGCGGTTCCGCCTGCGGCCGGTGTGCATCGCCACCTACCCCATGTACCGGGGGCTGGCCCGCCTGGTGGGGATGGCCATGCCGCCGGCGCCCGAGCATCTCGAGGACTTCCCCACCGCCGTGCGGGCCGCCTGGCCGGATCACGATTTCTTCTTCGTGCACGTCAAGTACACCGACAAGGCGGGGGAGGACGGCGACTTCGAGCGCAAGCGTCAGGTGATCGAGGAGGTGGACGCCCTCCTGCCGGAGCTGCTGGCCCCCGGCTTCGAGGTGGTGGTGGTGACCGCTGACCACTCCACCCCCTGGTCGTTCAAGGCCCACTCCTGGCACCCGGTGCCGGCCCTGGTGTGGGCGCCGGGGCGGGTGTTCACCGACGGGGTGGGTGCCTTCTCGGAGGTGGGCTGCCTGGCCGGCGGCCTGGGGCGGCAGCCTCTGCGTTTCTTGCTGGCGGAGGCGCTGGCCGCTGCCGGCAAGCTGGCCAAGTTTGGCGCGTGAGCGGGGAAGGGAGCGCAACGTCCCGCGAAATGGCCGGCTCCCCGGGCGCGTTGTGGGCGGCGGAGGGTGTGAGCATGACCATCAAGACGGTTCTGGCGGCCCTGGGAGGCCTGGTCCTGGCGGGGCCGGTTGCCGCCGGGGGGATGCTGGCCCCGGGGGAGCCGTTTCCGGCCTGGAGTTTGCTGGACCACAGCGGCGCCACCGTGAAGTCTTCGGACCTGCGCGGCAAGACCTATCTGCTCTGGTACTACCCCAAGGCCATGACCCCGGGGTGCACCAGGGAGGGGTGCGCGCTGCGCGATTCGTTCGACGAGTTCGCCAAGCGCGGGGTCGAGGTGCTGGGGATTTCCTTCGATGACCCCAGGAGCAACGCCGAGTTTGTCGCCAAGGAGAAGTTTCCGTTCCGTCTCCTGTCGGACACCGACCGCTCCCTGGCGGTGCAGGTGGGGGCCGCCGATTCGCCTGGCCGACTCTTCGCCCGGCGCATCTCCTACCTCGTGGGTGGTGACGGCAAGGTGCTCAAGGCCTATGACAAGGTCGACCCTGCCAGCCATGCCCAGGAGGTCCTGACGGACCTCGACGCCCTGTCGCGGTAGTCTCCGCCTCTCCCCCCTCTCTCCACGGGCGGCGTACACTCCCCCCGAAAGGAGGGCGCCGTGCAGGAAACGAGCAAGGAGCAGTGGACCGCGCGGTTCGTGGAGGTGATCGCGCGCGCTTCGACGCAGCTACCCCCCGACGTGGTGGAGGCGCTGCGCCGAGGGCGCCAGCGCGAGGACGAGGGATCGCTGGCGGCCAAGGCGCTGGACACGGTACTGCGCAACATCGAGCTGGCGGCAGGGACCTGGCAGCCCATCTGCCAGGACACCGGTACCCCGCTGGTGTGGATCCACCACCCGGTAGGGATGTCGACCCGCCTGCTCACCGGAGCGTTCGAGGAAGCGGTGCGACAGGCGACGGCCCGCCAGCTCCTGCGCCCCAACGCGGTGGATCCCCTGCGCGACAAGAACACCGGCAACGGCGCCGCCCCCGGCATCCCCACGGTGCACTGCGAGGAGTGGGACGAGGACGGCGTCGAGGTGCGCATGATGCTGAAAGGGGGCGGCTGCGAGAACGTGGGCGCCCAGTACACGCTGCCCAACCCGGCACTCAAGGCTGACCGCAACCTGGAGGGGGTCAAGCGCTGCATCCTGGATGCCATCTACAAGGCGCAGGGGAAGGGGTGCTCGCCGGGCATCATCGGCGCCTGCTTCGGCGGTGACCGGGGCAGCGGCTTTCTGGAGTCCAAGCGGCAGCTCCTGCGGCGCCTGGACGATCGCAACCCCATCCCCGAACTCGATGCCATGGAGCGGGAGATCTTCGACAAGGCGAACCAGCTGGGGATCGGTCCCATGGGGTTCGGCGGCTCGACCACCGTACTGGGGGTGAAGATCGGCTACCTGGGCCGCTTGCCGGCCAGTTACTTCGTGTCGGTGTCCTACATGTGCTGGGCCAACCGCCGCGCCGGGGCACACTTCGCTCCCGACGGGTCGGTCACCTGGCTGGAGTGAGGGCGGCGGCGACGCCGGGAGGAAGGTGCGATGAAGCTGCAACTACCCTGTGACGAAGCGACCATCCGCTCCCTCAAGGTGGGGGATTTCGTGGAGCTGTCGGGCCGTCTGATCACCGGCCGGGACTCTGCCCACCACTGGCTGATCAAGGAGATGCGCGAGGAGGTGCTGCCGCTGATGCGGGGGTCGGTGATCTACCACGTGGGGCCGGTGGTGAAGAAGCACGAGGACGGCAGCTACAGCTTCGTGGCCGCTGGCCCCACCACCTCGGCGCGGGAGGAGCCGTACCAGGCGGACGTCATTGGCCGCTACGGCCTGCGCGGGGTGATCGGCAAGGGCGGCATGGGCCCCAAGACCCTGGCCGGGCTCCAGCAACACGGGGCGGTCTACTTCCACGCCATCGGCGGGGCAGCCCAGGTGCTCGCCCAGTCGGTCAAGCGGGTGGAAACCGTCTTTCAGCTCGAAGAGTTCGGGGTGCCCGAGGCGCTGTGGGTGATCCAGGTGGAGGACTTTCCGGTGGTGGTCACCATGGACTCCCACGGAGGGTCGCTGCACGCCACCGTGGACGCCGCCTCCAAGAGCCAGCTGGACGCCTTGCTGGGCCTGAGCGCCTGAAGCGCGCGAGTCACCGCGGCTGCGATGCCAGCCAGCCCAGCAACGCCGCGTTCCAGGCGGCGGGGGTCTCCAGGCAGCAGGCATGGCCGGCGCCACCCAGGATCACCAGCTGGGCGCCGGGTATCTCCCGGGCGAGGGTGCGAGAGTAGGGATCGAGGGGCTTGATGGTGTCCAGCTCCCCCACGATCACCATGGTGGGTGTGGCGATGCGACAGAGATCGGCGGTCCAGTCGATGGCCAGGAACGCCTCGCAGAGTCGCAGCACGGCCTCGAAGTCCAGCTCCCGGTAGCGGGGCAAGGCCGCTGCCTCCCACTCGGGGTGGGCGGCGAGCCACCCCTCGCTGAAGTTGTCGGCCAGGGAGCAGCGGTACAGCAGCTCGCCGTCGTGCCGCCGCAGCGCCTCCATCCAACCTCGAATGCGCGTCCTCAGCAGGGGGCGCACCTCGCTCACCGCCGAGGAGATGAACAGCGAGCCCACCATCCCGGGGTAGTCCAGGGCAAAGCGCTGCGCCAGCTCGCCGCCGTAGGAGATCCCGGCGACGTGCGCGTCGCCGATCTCCAACGCCGCCAGGAGGCCCGCCAGGTCCCTGGCGTGCAGGGACATGGAACAGGGACCGGGGGGATGGTCCGAGGCCCCCTGGTTGCGGCAGTCGTGCAGGAGCACCCGGTAGTGGCGGGCCAGGACCGGGGTCTGCAGGGCCCAGCTGGTGGTGTTCATCAGCACCCCGTTGAGCAGCACCAGCACGGGGGCCTGCTCGGGGCCGTGCAGCTCGTAGTAGAGGTTGACGTCGTTGACGCGCTGGTAGGGCATCGGCGTGTCTCCCGTCCTGCCTCAGCGTAGCGCGCCAGCGGCCTCGGTGGGGCGTGACGAGGAATCCGATAGACTTGCGCATGCTGATGGAGGCCGTGTGAGCGCGGAGCACCTGCTGCCGACCCGATTTGACCCTGCCTCGTTCGAGGCCCGCTGGTACGAGATCTGGGAGCGCTCGGGGGCGTTCACCCCCGAGCTTCCCTCCGCCAAGCCACCCTTCGTGATCTTGATTCCGCCCCCCAACGTGACGGGCAAGTTACACATCGGGCATGCCTTGCAGTTCACGCTACAGGATCTGGTGATCCGCTGGCGGCGCATGCAGGGGTACAACGCCCTGTGGCTGCCGGGCACCGACCACGCCGGCATCGCCACCCAGGTGATGGTGGAGCGGGAGCTGGCCCGGGAGGGAACCTCCCGGCACCAGCTGGGGCGCGAGGCGTTTCTGCAGCGCATGTGGGCGTGGAAGGAGAGGTACAAGGACAACATCTCCCGTCAGGCCCGCGCCCTGGGCGCCTCCTGCGACTGGAGCAGGGAGCGTTTCACCCTCGACCCGATGCTCTCCCGGGCGGTTCGCTACGCCTTCGTCAAGCTCCACGAGCAGGGTCTGATCTACCGCGCCCACCGCCTGATCAACTGGTGCCCCCGCTGCCTCACGGCGCTCTCGGACCTCGAGGTGGTGCACAAGGAGATCGACGGAGGTATGTGGGATTTCGCCTACCCGGTGGAGGGGGGTGGCGAGATCGTGGTGTCCACCACCCGCCCCGAGACGATGCTGGGGGATACAGCGGTGGCGGTACACCCGGAGGACGAGCGCTACCGTCACCTGATTGGCCGGCGGGTGCTGCACCCGTTGCTGCCGCGCGCCTTTCCGGTCATTGCCGACGCCATCCTGGTGGACCCGGCGTTCGGCACCGGCGCCGTCAAGGTCACCCCCGCCCACGACCCCAACGACTTCGCCACCGGCGAGAGGCACGGCCTGGAGAGGATCAACATCCTCACCGAGGATGGGCACATCAACGAGAACGGCGGACCCTTCGCCGGTCTCGAGCGGCTGGCGGCGCGCAAGGCGGTACTGCAAGCGCTGGCCGAGGCGGGGCTGCGCCGGGGGGAGCGCACCCACCGCCACGCGGTGGGGCACTGCCAGCGCTGCGACACGGTGGTGGAGCCGTACCTCTCGCGCCAGTGGTTCGTGCACGCCAGGCCCCTGGCCGAACCGGCGCTGGAGGCGGTGCGCTCGGGGGAAGTCAGGCTGATCCCCGAGTTCTGGACCGCCACCTACTACAACTGGCTGGAAAACATCCTGGACTGGTGCATCTCCCGGCAGCTGTGGTGGGGGCACCGCATCCCGGCGTTCTACTGCGCCGAGGGGCACACCACCGTGTCCATGGAGGACGTGGCCTCGTGCGCCACCTGCGGGGCGGCGGTGGAGCAGGACCCGGACGTGCTGGACACCTGGTTTTCGTCCGCGCTGTGGCCGCTGTCGACGCTGGGGTGGCCCGACGATACCGAGGACATGCGGGCCTTTTACCCCACCAGCCTGCTGATCACCGGGTTCGACATCCTGTTTTTCTGGGTGGCGCGCATGATCATGATGGGGTGCCACTTCACCGGCAAGGCGCCGTTTGCCGAGGTGCACCTCACCGGGCTGGTGCGGGACGCGCGGGGCCAGAAGATGTCCAAGACCAAGGGCAACGTCATGGATCCCCTGGAGCTGGTGGAGCAGTTCGGCGCCGACGCGGTGCGCTTCACCCTGGCGGCGCTGGCCTCCCCCGGCCGTGACCTCCCCCTCGACCCCAGGCGCATGGAGGGCTACCGGGCCTTTGCCACCAAGCTGTGGAACGCGGCGCGCTTCGTGCAGATGAACCTTGCGGGCGAAGAGAGGAACCTGGAGGAGCTGGAGCCGGCGGCGCTGGGGTTGCCGGAGCGCTGGATCCTGGCGGAGCTGGAGGAGACCATCTCGGCGGTCAACCAGGCCTGGGCCACCTACCGCTTCGACGACGGCTGCCGCAGGCTCTACCAGTTCGTCTGGAACGACTTCTGCGACTGGTACGTGGAAATGGCCAAGCCAGTGCTGGGGGCGGAGGGTGAGGACGCCGGCGGTGGCGGTCGCAGCGCCGAGGACGTGCGCTCGGTGGCTCGGGGGGTGCTGCTGGAAACCCTCGCCTTGCTGCACCCGGTGATGCCGTCCATCACCGAGGAGATCGCCGCCCACCTGGGGAAAGGCCAGCCACTGATCACCTCTCGCTATCCCGCCGCAACGGGTCGTTTTCAGGATCCGGCAGCGCGCCGGGCGGTGGCGGTGGTGCAGGCGGTGGTGGAGGAGACGCGCTCCTACCGCCACCTGGTGGGGCTGCCGCCGGGGACGCCGCTGGGGCTGCACCTGCTGGAGCTGGACGAGGCGATCAGAGGCGACGTGCTGAACCTCGCCCGCGAGCTGGCGCGGCTGGCCGCGGTGTCGCGCCTGGAGGTGGACGGGGCGTCCGTCCCCCCCGGCTCGGTGCGCACGGTGGCGGGGGGGG